>CAZRCR010000172.1:0-5256 GCA_964598615.1 uncultured Anaerolinea sp. | reverse complement strand
GACCGGCGGCCCGATGGGTGGATGTCTCACCGAGCAGCACCTCGACCTGCCGCTGGATTACGAGTCCCTGACCGCGGCCGGATCGATGATGGGCTCCGGTGGCCTCATCATTATGGACCATGAGACCTGCATGGTAGACATGGCCCGCTTCTTCATGGAGTTCACACAGGACGAGTCGTGCGGTAAATGCACCCCGTGCCGCGTCGGGACCCGGAGACTGCTCGAGATCCTCGAAAAGATCTGCAAGGGTGAAGGCCAGCCGAGTGACATCGAAGACCTGGAAATGCTGTGCGCCGAGATCTCACGCGACTCGCTGTGCGGCCTCGGCCAGGGTGCGCCGAACCCGGTGGTGAGCACGTTGCGCCACTTCCGCGCCGAATACGAAGCCCACATCTACGAAAAGAAGTGCCCCGCCAAGGTCTGCCGCGCGCTGATCCGGTTCGAGGTCCAGGCCCCGGCCTGCACCGGCTGCACCGTCTGCGCCCGCAACTGCCCGGTCGAAGCCATCGAAGGCGAACGGCGGCAGGTCCACGTCATCGACCAGGAAAAGTGCATCCGCTGCGGCATCTGCACCCAGGTCTGCAATTTCAACGCCATCAGCGTTTTGAGCTAGTAAAAAGGGCGGGATGCCGCCCGGAGCAAAGAATTCATGAAGTGCGGAGAGGCGCGGTGCCTTCCGCACTTCGGAGCGCAAGAAAAAAACCAAAGGATTGAGGAGGCAGGATGTTGAAAGTTGCGGAAGAGAAGAACCTGACCGCCATCGTGGAAGCTGCCGTTCAGAAGCACGGCGCGCAGGCAGATGCATTCATCCCGATTCTGCTCGAGATCAACCACGAGTACGGTTATATCCCGGCGGAGGCCATCCGCCTGGCACGGGAACTGTTGCACCAACCCGAAGAGCATGTACTGGTCTCGAAGGGGCAATTGTACGGACTGGCATCCTTCTACCACATGCTGCACACCGAAAAGACCGGACGGCACGTGGTGCAGTTCTGCGAAAGCGCCCCCTGCCATGTGCAAGGCGGGCGTGAGCTGTGGAAAGCCATCCAGCAGACCCTGGACCTGAAAGCCGGAGAGACCGATCCCCAAGGCCGTTTCACCCTGAAGACCGTGAGCTGCCTCGGGATTTGTGGCGTTGGCCCGGTCCTCCTGGTGGACGATGATCACTATGGCAATGTCACGCCGGACCAACTGGCGGGCATCTTCGAGAAATACGAGTAGAGGCTGCCATGAAATTCACACGCTCAATGGTCCTTGTCTCCAATGATGCCGAAAGCATGCGTCTCGGTGCTGCCGAGGTATTCGAGAACTTCCAGAAGGAACTGGCAGCCTTCGGTCTCACCGACGAGATCGCCCTGTCGCAGATCGCCGACTCGGGGCGCGAAGACATTCTCCCGATGGTGGTGGTCTACCCGGAAGCCGCGGTCTACGGGCCGGTCAAGCCGGAAGACGTGAAACGCATCGTCGAGGAGCACCTGTATAAAGGGCGCATCGCCGAAGAACTGCTCGCCCCGGTAAAAGAACTGACCGGGCGCGTGGGTTGGATCAAGTCCCGCAAGGGCGCCCTGCCCATGGAAAAGCGCATCGTCCTGCGCCGCGCCGGTCGCATCGACCCGGAAAATATCGATGACTACATTGCCGAAGACGGCTACCAGGCCCTGGCCAAAGCCCTCGGCGAAACCCGCGTGGAAGTCATCGAGACTCTGGAAAAATCCGGCCTGCAGGGACGCGGCGGCGCCGGGTTCCCCACCGGGCGCAAGTGGCGCTTCGTGGCCGGGACGAAATCCCTGAAGAAGTACGTGGTCTGCAATGCCGATGAAAGCGAGCCAGGTACGTTCAAGGACCGCGTCATCTTGGAAGGCGACCCGCACAGCATCATCGAAGCCATGACCATCGCCGCCTACGCGGTCGGTGCGGATGAAGGCTTCGTGTACGTGCGCGGCGAATACCAGCTTGCCCAGCGCCGTCTCGAAAAAGCCATCGAACAGGCCAAGGCTTATGGCCTGCTCGGCAAGAACATCCTCGATTCCGGGTTCAGCTTCAACATCCACGTCCACAGCGGCGCAGGTGCGTACGTATGCGGTGAAGAGACCGCCCTGCTCGAGTCCATCGAGGGAAAACGCGGCGAGCCGCGTGCCCGTCCGCCTTACCCCACCACACACGGCCTGTGGGGTAAACCAACTCTCGTGAATAATGTCGAAACACTGGCAAACGTCCCGCCGATCCTGCTCAATGGCGCGGACTGGTACCGGTCGATCGGCACCCCATCCAGCCCCGGAACGAAGACCTACACCATCCTGGGCAACGTCAACTTTACCGGTCTGATCGAAGTGCCGCTGGGCATCACCCTGCGCGAAGTCATCGCCATCTATGGGCGCGGCATGAAGAACGGCGCCAACCTGCGTCTGGCGCAGACCGGCGGCTCGAGCGGCTCGATCATCCCCGCCACGCTGCGGGACACGCCGATGGATTTCGAGTCCTTCAAGAAAGCGGGCGTTTCGCTCGGCTCGGGCGCTCTGCTCATCTGCGACGACCGCACCTGCGTGGTCGATCTGGCAGTCACCCTGCTCAAGTTCTTCAAGTTCGAATCGTGCGGCAAATGCACCCCCTGCCGGGTGGGCACCGAACGCGCCCTGCGCATCATGACCGCCATCACCCAGGGCCAGGGTAAGCTGGAAGACCTCGACACGCTGGCGCTGCTGGCTGAAGAAATGGAATACGCATCGAACTGCGGGCTGGGACAAACGGCTGGCGTGCCCATCCGCGACACGCTCAAACACTTCCGCGCCGAGATCGAAGCGCACATCCGCCTGGGCGTCTGCCCGGCAGGCGTGTGCCCGATGACGGTCGAAGCGGAACCCGAATTGGTTCGTTAGAATACGCCTCCTAAAGCGATAATCAAGGATAAATACCATGGTCCAAATAACTATTAATGGCAAACAAATCGAAGTCCCCGAAGGCATCACCGTCCTGCGCGCCGCCGAGATGGCGGGAATTACCATCCCGACCCTGTGCGACCACAAGGAACTGACGCCCTTCGGCGGCTGCCGTCTGTGCATCGTTGAGGTGCAGGGGTTCCGGGTCCCGATCGCTTCGTGCACGCTGCCGGTCAGCAACGGGATGGTGGTCAACACCGAGACCGAGTCGCTGAAGAAGTCGCGCAAGTTCATCCTGTCCATGCTGTTCAGCGAGCGCAACCACTTCTGCCCGTTCTGCCAGGTCAGCGGCGGCGACTGCGAACTCCAGAACGCAGCCTACCATGAAGAAATGACCTCCTGGCCGATGCAGCCGGGGTGGAACAACTTCAAGGTGGACACATCGCACCCCTACTACATCCTCGACAATAACCGCTGTATCCTGTGCCGCCGCTGCGTACGCGCCTGCGGCGAACTGGTCGGCAATTTCACCCTGGCCGTGGCCGAACGCGGCGCTGCCAGCACCATTGTGGCGGACTATGACGTGCCGCTGGGTGACTCCTCCTGCATCAAGTGCGGGACCTGTGTCCAGGTCTGCCCGACCGGGGCTTTGATCGACCGGACGAGCGCCTACCTCGGTCACGACGAGGCCATGCAGGAAGTCAAGTCCACCTGCACCGGCTGTTCCGTGGGCTGCGCTGTCAAACTGATCGTGCGCAACAATCGCGTCGTGCGCATCGAAGGCGACTGGGACGGGGCCGTCAACCGCGGCCTGATGTGTGAAGTGGGCCGCTACAAGTTGATCAACGACCAGCGCGCCCGCGTCACCAGCCCGATGATGAAGAAGAACGGCAAACTCGTGCCCGTCACTTGGGATGAAGCCCTGGGCGCAGTAGCCGACAAACTGAAGCCGCTGGCTGGCAAGAACGGTGTGGCCGCCATTGCGTCCACCCGCCTGACCGCCGAAGCACTGGCTAACTTCAAACAGCTCTTCGCCGAGAGTCTGGGCGGCACCACCGTCACCAGCCTCGAAGAAGGCGCCACAACTGCCGTACTGATGGATGTGGCCGGAGAGATCGGCGCGTTCGAAGGCAAACAGGATGTGCTCCGCAACGCGGATGCCGTCCTGTGCCTGGGCGAGGACCTGGTTCACAACCACATGGTGGCCGGGTTCAAGGTCAAGCGCGCCCTGCCCAAGGGCACCCGTCTTATCAGCGTGGACAGCAACCCGTCCGACCTGCATGAACTGGCCGATGTGGCCCTGACCCCCGCTGCCGGGACACTCCTGGCGCTGGTCGAAGGCCTGACCGCGGTCATCGTCAAGGAAGGTCTGGGGCGCAATGCGATGGAAGTCAAGAACCCCGCCGAAGCCATCGAAAAAGCCATCAAGACCTGCAACGTGCCCGCCGAAAAACTGACCCTGGCCGCCCGGACGATCGCCCAGGCTGTGGCCCCGGTCATCCTGTTCGGCACGGGCGTGACCGCCTCCCGCGACGCCAAACTGGTCAAGGCCATCGTGGCACTGGCGAAACTCATCGGTGCCGTGGACGGCGAACGCGTCGGCCTGCTGGCGCTCAAGGGCAAGTCCAACAGCGTCTCAGCAGCCCAGATGCACCTGGATGTGCCGTTCACAATGGACGGTCAGCAGGTGGTCTACGCGGCGGTCGGTGACGATATCCTGCCCGAGCCGGTGGTTGCCAAACTGCTCCAGGCTCCCTACCTTGTGGTGCAGACCGCATACGAATCGCCCCTGACCGAAAAGGCGGACGTGGTTCTGCCGGTGGCGCTCTGGTCGGAACAGGCCGGGCACTACGTGAACCTGGACGGGCGCGTGCAGAAGGCCGAAAAGGCCCTCACCGCTCCCGACAGCGTGCGCGAGAACGCCGCTGTGCTCTCCGAGGTGGCCCTGCGCATGAACATGCCGGTCAAGAAAGACTGGAAGGCCATGCTGCACGAACGCAAGTCGAGCGTGGTCCTGACCGATTAACGGTAGTTAGAAAAGGAGAAACGATATGGCGAAACCCAAGGTTGCTTCTGACTGGATGTGCGGCTGCGCTGGCTGCCACATGTCCCTGCTCGATATGGACGAGCGCATTTTAAAAGTAGTCGAACTGGCTGACCTACGCTCCACCCCGGTCACCGACTTGAAACACCCCGACGCCTCCGGCGTGGATGTGGGCGTGCTCGAAGGCGGCATCAACAACACCGCCAGCGAAGAAGTGGCTCGCATGTTCCGCCAGCGCTCGAAAATCCTGGTGGCGCTGGGCGATTGCGCCGTTTTCGGCGGCGTCCCGGCCATGCGCAATTTCTGCGGCGTCAAGGAAGCCCTGCAGCGCGCCTA
>CAZRCR010000171.1:0-5267 GCA_964598615.1 uncultured Anaerolinea sp. | reverse complement strand
ATTGACAGAAGATCAGCAGCACGTTTTAGCATTGCGTTTCGGCCAGGGGTATTCCTTGGAGGAAACAGCGTTTCTGCTCAAAAAGAATGTTGGGTCTGTTAAGGCATTGCAGTTCCGGGCTTTGACTGCTCTTCAGCAAAAGATGGGAGACCAGAATGAATAATCGTCTGGTCAATGCTTTGCAAGCGTGTTTATCCGGGATGGAAACTGGTCAAAGCCTGGAAATGGTTTTGGCCCGTTACCCGGATCTTGCCCGGGATTTGCGGCCCTTGCTCGAAACAGCTCAAATTGCCAGGACGGTTGCCCAGACAACGAAACTGCCCCGGGTGGCGCATGTCGAGCGCATCGTGGTTGCACAGCGGAAGGCAGAAAAGCCTGTTCGGTCTATGCCACAGCGTGGTTGGCAGGTATCATTTGCATTCGTAATTGCGCTGGTGTTCCTGTTGATCGGGACTAATCAAGTGCTGACAGCTGCTCAATCCGCTTTGCCCGGTCAGGCGTTGTATTCCGTCAAGCGGACCGCGGAGGCCGTTCAATTGAGCTTGACGTTCAACCCGGTTCATCGGCAGGAGCTTCAAGAAGAATATCAACAGAACCGCATTGACGAAGTATTCAGCCTGTTGGATCTGGGCAGCGTGCAAGCCATTGATTTGACCGGGACCGTCACTGCCCAAATTCCTGGTGGCTGGTTGGTTGAAGGCATTCCTGTTGTTATAACGGAACATACCCAAACGGTTGCTCCCATCACGGTGGGGATGCAGGTCCATCTTGTAGGTACTACACAGGCCGATGGCAGTATCACGGCATCATCTTTGGCGAGCGATGCGGAGAGTGATGCTGCGATTCAGTTCCTGATGACAGCTACTTCAGAACCGACTTGGACGCCCACGCCCACGTCTACAATGACAACAGTCAGTTCGTCTACCTCGACCCCGGTGCCGACAGTCACAAATGCTTTCACTGCTACGCCGAGGCCTGAAAATACGAATAAACCGGCCACTCATACGCCCAAGCCTGAAAATACGAACAAACCGGCTACCCATTCACCCAAGCCGGACAAATAGTAGCAGTGATGGAAGATGATTCAGAACCAAGCCAGGCGCTAAGACATACTACAAATTGTCGGAATAAAAGCTTTTGTAATCTTGGGTCTTAACAGAGTGCAAACGTTGACATATAATGTAAGCATTGTTTTGCGGGGAAAATAACAAAACTGATATCTCCAAATCCAGCGTAACTTTTATATCGGAAAAGCGACTAGTGTTTAGGCCTTTTTATAGCCTTATTACTGCCAACTAGGAGCTTATATGATTCGCACTCTGTTCGCCAGGAAAACCCTATCCTCTTTGCAGAAGATATTCCTTCCGCTGGTTAGCGCCGCCATTCTGGTCGCGTCCCTGCTCGCGCCCGGGATAGCAATGGCTGCTGACTCTTCCACCCTTACGATCACACCCAATACCTGGAATGTGATCGGGTTGGATAGCAACTCACCCAGCACGGGGCCGTACCGTTTCCCGGTTGGGGTGACCGTCTGCAGTACGGTTGCTACGACCAATGTTTTGGTGACTTTTTCCTGGGACGACTCAACTTATGCTTCGGATATCTACCTGCGCTCTGGCACATCGGATACGGTCACGCTCTCCTCGCTGGCGGCTGGGGCATGTGCGCAGGCCTACTTTGAAGTCGAAGTGAACAAGGACAAGAGTCCGGCTCCTTATGGCGAAACGCGTTCGTACCATATCACAGCCAGTGACTCATCCGGATCGATTTCCACGCTTACCCCGCGCGAACTGTATGTGGAGCATCTGATCTCCCAGAACCGCAACTCAGTAACCAAGGTCACTTTGGATGGCACGATCATCCCCGCTGGTGGGACGATGAACCTGATGGTGGGGAACACGTACACAATTGTGTTGTACGGTGGTACGGCCACCCAGGGTTACAACCAGTTCGAAGATTTCATTAATTTCCCCAACACAATCTTCCAGATATTGGATGTGAGTACCACTTACTCCGCGAATACTTCGCCGTATGTGAGCAGTCCGAATGCTGGTCTGTATGCGGATGCCTGCAAATGGGACAATGATCCCAACAGCCCGACCTACCGCTCTTGTATCGGCGGGGACGGCAAGACTGGTGGCAGTAACGTCGTCACCACCTATACGGTCAAGATTATCAGCGGGTCCGGAACTTCCCAGACCTTGAGTTCGCTGCTCTATGATTTCTCGGGCAGCAGCTATCACTATAACTCCGATTTCACCGCCGGTTCGCGAATTGCCAATATCTTGGGCCCTTCCGCAGTGACGATTTCGAAGGCTTTCTCGCCGAAGGCGATCACGCCCGGCGGAACCTCGACGATGACGATCAAGCTGACGAATCCGACGACCGAGACGATCACCGGTGTGACTTTTACCGATACCTTCCCGGCCACTGTCACGCTGGCAAATACGACCATTGTGAATGGATGCGGCGGAACGCTGAAGGATACTGCGGGCAATGATCTTGCTGTGGGGAGCACCAGCATCAAGTTGAGCAGCGGGACGCTTCCCCCGAACAGCAGTTGTACCATCACCGTCAACGTGACCGCTCCGGCCGGAACGTATATCAACACAACCGGACATTTATTTATCTACAGTACAACCGACACGGGCAATAATGCCAGTGATACGTTGACAGCCTCTTCGGCCCCGGCTTGTACGACTGGGGTTAACCTGGCAACCTGGAGTGTGCCAACCACGGCCACAGAACCACCGGATGCGACTGGCGGCCGTCCGAGTACTGGCATCTTAAGCGCCTCTGCATCTGCCCTTGGCGCGGCTGGCGGCACCAAGCCCGTTAATTTCACCATTGAAGGCGCTCCATCGTGGACAACGGGCGTATGGTCAATGAATAAATCCCCATTAACGCTCGATACAACCACGAACTATTTTAGTTTCACCCTCAACACGACCGACTATCAGGATATTATCTGGTCGTTCAAAGCAGGCCGGGCGACCACCGGTTCCTCTGATCGTTTCGTATTGTATTACTTGCCAAGCGGTGGCTCTCTGACCCAGGTTGGCAGCACGCCGTTTGCCACGATGACCGGAACGGGTTCTCTGAATTCTTACCAGTATACCTTCTCGGGTACTTTCCCGACCGGGAACACAGTTTTCTACATCTTCCCATACAATGGCCCCGGCGGTGGGAATAACGACAAGTTTGTGATCGATGACATCTCCTTCCAGGCTACACAGTGCCCGCAACCGGCTCCAACGATTGCAAAATCCTTTATGAATTCGACCGGTACGAGTGACGTGACCTCGATCCAGAAGGGCGGGACCTCTGTCCTGCGTTTCACCATCTCGAACACAGCCACTGGCAACAAGGCCCTGACCGGTATCGCTTTTACAGACGTGCTGCCTGCCGGGCTGACCGTGGCGGATGCGACCACATCGGCCTGCAACGGGACCAACAACCTGGCCGTGACTGCAGCCACACGCACCATTGCCCTGACGGGTGGTTCGCTGGCAGCCGGGGCAAGTTGCACCTTCGATGTGTCCGTTACCGGGTCCGTGGCCGGGCAGTACGACAATGTGACTGGCTACATCTCATCGACCCAGAGTGGGATGTCGACCAACTATGCTACCGATTCGCTGGCGGTGATTGCTCCGCCAAGGATCATCAAGTCCTTCTCGCCCAGTTCGATCTACACGGGCGACACCACTACTTTGAGCATCACCATTACCAACCCGAACTCTGCCAGCGCCCTGAATGGGATCGGCTTTACGGATGCATTTCCCACCGATGTGACTTTGGCGAGCACCACTGTCACGAATGGGTGTGGGGGAACGCTCACCGACAATTTGGGCGGTAGTCTCGATATTGGGGATGCGGGCATCAGGTTGAGCGGTGTAACGTTGGCGGCGAATGGCAGTTGTACGCTCTCAGCTACGGTAACTGCTTCGTCCTCTGGCTCGAAAGTGAATACCATCCCCTCGGTTTCTTCCACTGAGGGCGGCAGCGGCTCTTCGACCTCCGCTACTCTGGTGGTGGTCAACAAGACGGCCTCGCTTGACTTGGTCAAACAGGTTTCCACGGATGGTACGAGCTGGTACAGGTTCGTCGGCCAGTCTGTAGGCGGCACGATCTATTATCGCTTCATGGTTTATAACTCCGGCGACTTGCCTTTCACCGCAGTTAGTGTATCTGACCCGCAGTTGTCGCCATCCTGCACCTGGTCTCCGGCAGTCTCTCCGGCTTCGCCGTTGGCTGTTGGTGCCACCACGTACTGCACGCTCGGCTCGATTTCGGCAGTCAGCGGTGCTCATACCAATACGGCCACGGCCAGTGGTACGTATGCCAGCGGTACGGTGAACTCAGCTTCGAGTTCTGCTACTTATGGAACCACGGCGTTATCCCTGGATAAGACGGTCTCCCCCGCGATTTTTGCTGCGGCGGGCGATGTTGTCACCTATACCTATGTTGTTACCAACACCGGTTTTGCCAGCCTGCTTGGTCCGGTAACGGTCTCGGACGATAAGATTACCGTTACCTGCCCGGACGTGAAAACGGTCGGCGATCTTGACAGTTGGCTGGATCCGGCCGAAGCGCTGACCTGCACCCAAACCTATACGATCAAAGCCAGCGACGTAACCGCTGGCTCCATTACCAACACGGCTACGGCCTCCGCAGGCGGCGTGACCTCCAGCCCGGACAGCGCCACCACCCAGATCCTTCCCATCTTGACCATCGATAAGGCTCACTCGGGCAGTTTTGTGCGCGGTTCGACCGGCATCTATACGGTCTCCGTCAGCAATACGGCTGGCGCCGGGCCGACCAGCGGCCTGGTCACTGTTAGCGATACGCTGCCCACTGGTCTGACACTCTCCGCCACCCCGTCCGGCACTGGCTGGACCTGTAGCGGGGCTGTCGGGGCATCGTCCTTCTCCTGCACCCGTAGCGACGTATTGACTGCCGGATCCAGTTATCCGCTCATTACTGTGAATGTCAATGTTGCCCAGACCACTGCCAACAGTGTCACCAATACGGCCACAGTGTCAGGCGGTGGGGACCCGACCGATTCCAGCGATGGCGATCCTACCACCGTTACATCCAGCGCTGACCTGCGCCTGTCGAAGACCTCCAGCACGCTCCTCCCGAACTATGGGGCGGATATGACCTTCACGCTGACGGTTTGGAACGACGGTCCTTCGAATGCCACTGGCATTACTGTCAAAGATGTTCTGCCCTCCGGCCTGACCTATAAGTCTGACGATGGAAGCGGC
>CAZRCR010000170.1:0-5268 GCA_964598615.1 uncultured Anaerolinea sp. | reverse complement strand
CATCAGTGCCGCCGAAAGTCCGGCCCTGGCTTCCATGTTGTGCCGCGACTTCCACGCCCAGGCACGCATCGCCGGGGTGCTCGGACAGCCCTCCGTGCGCGAGATCCTCGAGCTTGAATCGGGGCGTCTGCGCATGCTGGCCGAGGATTGCTGGGATGCCGACGCAGCCTTGTACCATCTGCGCGACCGCGACTCGCACCGCACGCCGACCGGGAAATTGCTCGCTTCCCAACGCGGCCCCGGCACACTGACGGTCGATCAGACCTTCCGCCAGCCGGTACGCCTGCTCGTGCAGGTGCAATTAAGGGGCGAGTCCACCCGCCGCCCTGAGATCACGATCCAGGGATCGGATGGTGAAAGTGAACATCTCGAACGGCTGGATTTCCAGTGGGGCGCAGGAGTGGCGACAGCCACCAGTCGTGGCCTGTTCAGCGGTGTAACCACGGTGGAGATCGCCGGTTTGGAAAAGCGCGACCAGATATCAATCTCTGTGATGGATTTCAGCGGTGAAGATGTAACCCTTTTCATGCCTCTGTGGGCCGAAATTCCCAACTCGAGACGCGCTCGCAATCTCGCGAACCGCACGCTCTTTGCCGGAGACCGGTTTGGCTATCCGTTCGGTATCCCGGCTTGCGCCCCCAATATGAACAAGGCTAAAAGCCGGGCAACAGACCCGGTGACCGAATCAGCCTGCCACTCAGTCCATCTCCCCTGGAATTTACTGATCGGCGAAGGCCTGCTGGCCTACGATATGCGCGAGGAAGCCGCCCAGTTGACCGTGCGTTTGATGTCTGCCATCATCGAGAACCTGAAAAAACAGCACGCCTTCTACCGCGCCTACCACGCCGAAACAGGGACCGGAATCGGGGAACGCAACCCGGTTCAGGGTCTCGCCCCGCTTGGCCTATTCCTGGAAACACTGGGCGTGGAGATCCATTCGCAGTGGCGGGTTATGCTGACCGGTAAGAATCCATTTCCCTGGCCGGTTACGGTAAAATATAGAGGTCTGACCGTGACCCGTCAGTCCGAACAAACCATCGTCGCCTTCCCTGACGGCCAGTCGCTCACGTTGAACGACCCGGTAAATGGACTGGTCACGGCGGAGTAAGGAGAGCGTTATGGAACATCCCCCCATTCGTTCGTTAATGACCGCCATCGTCCAGGAACAGGATGTGGACTTGGCCGAGCGCGCCTTGGGTGTGCTGGGCGTGCCGGTGATCCACCTGGCAAGCACAGGCGGCTTTCTGGGGCGGCGCAATGCCACCCTGCTAATCGGCCTGCCGGAGGGGGTGGGAGAACAGGCTTTAATGGCCCTGCAAAAATCCTGCCGCCAGCGGGTGGAGTATCTGGCCATCCCGTTGGAAGGCGCACCCTTGCCGCTTCCATCCCCTGTCCCGGTAACAGTGGGCGGGGCAACAGTCTTCACCTTGCCGGTGGAACACTTCGAGGAGTTCTAGCCATGAAACTAATCATTGCCATCCTGCACGATGTGGACGCCGACCCGGTCACCCAGGCGTTGACCGCGGCCCGGTTCCGCGTGACGCGTACTTCGAGCACCGGTGGCCTGTTGCGCCGGGGTGTAACCACCCTGCTGATCGGGGTGGAGGATACCCAGGTGGAGGACGCCATCCGGGTGATGAAAAAGGAATGCGCCCCTGCCGCCGAAGGACAGAAACGCGCCACGGTCTTCGTGGTGCCGGTGGAGAGGTTTGAGCAAGTTTAGTTAATACACTGAACCAGACATTTGTGGGCGACCAGCAGGTCGCCCCAAACTTTTCAATTTACTTCTCAACTACTACAGAATTGGCAAAAATTATGATGAAAACTTCCAAATGGGATATTTTCTCGTTTTCACTTTTGAGGTTTCTGGAAAAAGAACGCAGGTGGATCATCACATTATTCTCAGGTTTTTTGCTCGGAAGAGTCACTAACGAATTTTCTACAACCGGGGCGACCATCAGTTCGGTAATTGATGGAACCTTCTCGATTACAAAACGACCCGCCAACGTGCTTTCCTGGTTAAGTCTGATCATCATTTTGATTATCCCCGTCTTGCAAAGAATCATGCGGCGCTACCATCACAAGAAACAATATACTCAAATATTTATGAACATCCTGAAAAAACATCGTTCGAGAACGATAGCCCCTTTTCCAGGACTTGGCTGGGATGAAGCACTATCCTTGCAAACTTGCCCACAGTTAAATCAAGGATGGCCGATTTCGCAAATCAAAGTGCAACACAGTACAACCAAATTCTCGATCCAGCCAGAATATGAAAAACCCTACAAAGAATACTTCTCTAAAAATTACCAGAAGAAACGTTTTTTTGACGATGGCGACAAAATCATGCTTGCCCGCAATCCAGCCGCATTTACTGACAGTCCTACATTGGTTTTGCATACAAAAGAAGCCAAATACAGTGAAATTCAATTTTTCAAAGACAATGTTTCCATACTGACAGACAAGCGCAATGAATTCATTGGCAAAGCAATAAATGGAACGATAGCATTTCCCAACGCGTTCTGCATGCAATTGGTTGTGGAAACCAATGATGAGAAAGTGCTTCTCACCAAGCGCTCGCCAAAAGTCATTTACTTTCCTGAGACGTGGGCCTGTTCTGTCGCAGAGCAAGCAACTGCAAATGACTTCGAAAACAAATCCGACTTAATCCTGGTGCGCTGGGCTGAGCGCTTATTGGACGAAGAACTCGGTATTCATGCAGGAGACTATGACCCGATGAACTTCCGCGTTCTTTCCGCTTTTCTTGAAGCAGACATTCTCAATACGGCATTATGCGCCCATCTGGTTCTCAACCTTTCTTCTGCAGAACTCCAACAAAGGCTTGTGATCTTACCCCGTAAAGATTATGAGTTTAATGAGTGGGAGTTTGTAACCTATACTCAACTCCTTGATGAATTATTCCAACCCACTAGAGAATATCATCCTTCGACAGGATATTGCATGTTGATAGGGCTTATAAAAAAATTTGGGGAGCCTGCAATGGCTCAAAAACTGCTCCATTTTACCTAAACATCAGGTATTGCAAATACTCTTCAAGAAAACGACCAGAGGTCATTCAACCTCTGGTCGTTTTCACCCCAAAAAAATTACAATTCATCAATATTAGGCTTCGCAGCGATCACAAAATTATCAATCAACCTTGTTCTCCCCAGATAGACCGCCATCGAAAGCAAAGTCTTGCCACTCACCTGAGTCAGTTCTTCGAGCGTATCGTAGTCCGCACAGGAAACGTATTGCAGTTTCGCTAGCGGCTCGGCATGGATGATATCCCGCATAATACAACGCAGGGACTCGGCATCCCGCTCGCCGGTCTTATAGGCAGATTGGGCAGCACTCAAGGCGCGAAAGAGAACTGTAGCAGCCTTGCGCTCCTCGGGGGAAAGGTATGTATTCCGGCTGGACATTGCTAGTCCATCCGACTCACGCACGATGGGACAGACCACCATCTCGATGGGGAAATCAAGGTCGCACACCATGCGGCGCAGCACAGCGGCTTGTTGGGCATCCTTCTGCCCAAAATAGGCCTTCTGCGGCCCAACCGCATTGAACAACTTGGCAACCACTGTAGCTACCCCGCGGAAATGTCCTGGGCGGACTTCGCCTTCCAGACCCTTTGTCAGACCTTCGACTATGACCCAGGTCTGGAACCCGGACGGGTACATGACCTCAGGTGTGGGCGTCCAGACCAGGTCCACGCCCGCCGTTTCCAACAGGGACAGGTCACGCGGCAGATCGCGCGGGTATTTTGCCAGGTCCTCGTTCGGACCGAACTGGGTCGGGTTGACGAAGATGCTGGCGACTACGCTGGCACATTCGCTCTTGGCCCGCTCGGCCAGCGAGATGTGACCGGCATGCAGGTAACCCATGGTGGGTACAAAGCCCAACGGACGGGGCAAATCGGCAATAGCGGCACGTAATTCAGGGATGGTGGTGACAGTTTTCATATTTTTTCCTTTGAGAAGTGCGTCTCACCAATCGGAATGGCAAATCTCTTGAACAATGTTGTCTCCGGGTGAGCAATGTGAATTCATAAAGATTCGGTGCGTAACGCATCACGGACATCTGGGGGCAGGCCGCTCCGGCGATACCTGCCCGAACGCTTCATAGACCGGGATACCGTCCCACTCGGTCGGAAGGTCGAGACCAAGCGCCCAGGCAGCTGTAGCAGCAGTGTCCGTAGTGTTGATCGGGATGGTCAACTCACCCGGAACGACGCCGGGGCCGGAAATGACCCACGGAATGGTCATATCTTCGGGGAGATTGGAACCATTCGTATTTTCATGGCCACCGTGGTCGGAGGTGACAATCACCAATGTCTCGTCACGCAGGCCAGTTTCGTCCAGTTTATCGAGCAGCATTTGCAGTGCCTGGTCATCCTGACGGAGCACATCCATATATTGCCATGACATCCAGCCATGTTCGTGCCCCATCCAATCCGCAGTGGGGAAATGTACAAAGAGCACGCCAAAGGATGCTGGAAAATTATCCGCAATCTGCTGGGCAATAACCTGGCCGCGGTCATTGATATAGATAAAACCGTCAGTATTTTCCGGTTCAGTGATTTGGCGTAGTTTGTCTTTTCCAACAACCATGATGGTCACCATCCCAGTATCGTGTGCAAGACTCAACAAACTGGGGCCAGTGGCATAACCCAAAGTCAGATCGTAATAATTCCAGTCAATACCGTGCTTGGACGGGCACAGCCCCGTCAGCATGGAAGCGTGAGCCATGAGCGTTCCACTCGGATAGCTCGTCTGTGCAGTGAGACTGTAGGCACCGGTCTGCATTAACGCCTGGAGATTGGGCATGGGCGCCTGGGCAATGGCATCGGGTCGCAAACCATCAAAGCTGACAATGAGAACCCGGCGGATGGGCGGAACAGGGGTAGCTGTGGGCGTGGGGGTCTCGGTGGGAGGAATCGGCGTGAAAGTGGCGGTGGAGGTTAGCGTGACCGTTGGGGTGGCAGTCGGCCCGAAAGGGGCTGGCAGGCAGCCGGTCAGAAAGACGAGCGTCAACAGGAGGAGCAGGAGCTTTCTGCGGAAAAAAGCCAGAGCGATGTGGTTGTCCATACGAAATTCCTACTTGAATTCTTTTCCGGATTCGTTACACTAATGATAATCACATTTCTAGGGAAAAGGAGAAATGAAATGCCAGCACTGAATCGTGTTCAACTGATCGGACGTTTGGGGAAAGACCCCGAGAGCCGCTTCACCCCGACCGGGAAGCGGGTAGCGCATTTCAGTCTGG
>CAZRCR010000169.1:0-5272 GCA_964598615.1 uncultured Anaerolinea sp. | reverse complement strand
CCCCGCTCATCCCGGTTTTTATGTACCTGATCGGCAAGGGCGCCGAAGTGGTCACCAAACGCCAGTACGACACGCTCAGCCGCTTGAGCGCCCACTTCCTCGACAGCCTGCAGGGATTGACCACTCTCAAAGAATTGGGACGCAGCAAAGCCCATGCCGACTCTATCGCCGATGCCAGCGACCAGTTCCGGGATGTGACCCTGAAAGTGCTGCGCGTGACCTTCCTTTCGGCACTGGTGCTCGAACTGGTCGCCACGGTCAGTACGGCGCTGGTGGCAGTGGAAGTGGGTCTGCGCCTGCTGTATGGCAAATTGGCTTTCGAGCAGGCTTTCTTTGTGCTTCTTCTGGCTCCTGAGTTCTACATCCCGTTGCGTATGCTTGGCCTGCGCTTCCATGCCGGCATGTCGGGCACCACGGCGGCGCGGCGGATTTTCGAGATTTTGGATATCCCCGTTATTCGTGAATCGGTAATCGAAACCAGTGCTTTGCCGAACGGATTACGAATTACGAATCTCGAATTATCGAATATCTCCTACACCTACCCTGACGAAGCCCAGCCCGCGCTCGACAATATCAGCCTGGAAATCCGCGCCGGGGAACATCTCGCCCTGGTCGGTCCCAGCGGGGCAGGGAAGTCCACCCTGGCTTCCCTGCTGCTGCGCTTCATCGAACCAACTGGCGGCTCCATTGCCGTCAACCATGAACCGTTGACTGGCATTTCTTTGGAAGATTGGCGTTCGTTTGTTTCGTGGGTGCCCCAGACCCCGTACCTGTTCCACGACACGCTGGCGGCCAACCTGCGTCTGGCCCGCCCCAACGCCACTGACGCAGACCTCGAGTCTGCCGTCCGCGCCGCCCACCTGGACGAGTTCGTCGCTTCCCTGCCGCAGGGACTCTCCACCCTTATCGGCGAGGGCGGCGCCCGTCTCAGCGGCGGACAGGCTCAACGTCTGGCCATCGCCCGGGCCTTCCTCAAGGATGCACCTATCCTGATCCTCGACGAGCCCACCTCCAGCCTTGACCCTGAGCAGGAGGCATTGGTCGAAGCTTCCATCCGTGACCTGATGAAGGGACGCACGGTCATCACCATTGCCCATCGCCTGAACACGGTCTTCCAGTCGGATCGCATTGTGGTGCTGGAAGCCGGACGCATCGTGGAGAGCGGCACGCACCGCGAGCTACTGGCACATGGCGGCGCATATGCCCGGCTGGTGGGGGCAGCGGCCCAACTCGATGAAACGACGTTACTTGTTCAAAGCCCGGTTGAAAGTTTGGAGATGGAAAACCGGGAAGCTGTTTCCAATGACAGGCCATCGATTGTCGACCATCCACGGTCAACCATCCAGCGTCTCTTCGCTTTTTTGCGCGGTTCCTGGGGTTGGGTGGCGCTCTCCGTCTTTCTGGGTGTGCTCACTGTTAGCAGCAACGTTGGCCTGATGGCGACTTCCTCGTATCTTATTTCCGCGGCTGCCCTGCATCCTGACCTGGGCAGCCTGCAAATTGCCATTGTTGGCGTACGTTTCTTTGGTATCAGCCGCGGTGTTTTCCGCTATGCCGAACGCCTCGCCTCCCACGATGTGACCTTCCGCCTGTTGGCCCGCCTGCGGACGTGGTTCTACCGGGCGCTCGAACCGCTTGCCCCGGCCCGCCTCATGCAGTATCGTTCTGGCGACCTGCTCAACCGCATCATCGCTGATGTGCAAATGCTGGAGAACTTCTACGTGCGCGTCGTGGCTCCACCGCTGGTGGCTGTTTTTGTGGCCGCCGGGATGACGATCTTCTTTTCTGCGTTCGATATGGCTGTGGCATGGGTTTACCTTGGCTTTATGCTGGCGCTCGGACTGGGCGTACCGCTGCTTTCGGCCTCCCTTAGCCGCCGCACGGGCGCGGACCTGGTCAACCGCCGCGCTGACCTGCAGACCCGCCTGGTGGATGGCATCCAGGGGCTGGCTGACCTGCTGGCTTTCGGCCGCGGTCGTGACTACCGTGCCCGCCTCGTTGGCGACGGGGAAACCTATGGCCGCATCCAACGCAAACTGGCCGGGCTGACAGGTTTCCACACCGGGCTGACAGTCTTGCTGGTCAATCTGGGTATGCTGGCAGTGCTGACCTTTTCCATTCCGCTGGTGACTGCTGGTGAATTGCCGGGCGTACTGCTGGCCACACTGACCCTGGCCGCGCTGGCCGGGTTCGAAGCGGTCATGCCCTTGCCGCTGGCTGCCCAGACCCTGTCCTCCAGTTTGCAATCGGCCAAACGCTTGTTCGAGGTTGTGGATACGGAACCGGAAGTGAAAGAGAATGGAGAACAGAAAATAGAGAATGGTAAACTACTCTCTGCTCTCTCCGTCTCTGTTCTCTCTTTTGGATATCCTGGCAATCCTGTCCCTGCCTTGCAAGATATTTCTTTCACACTCGAACCCGGAAAACGCGTTGCCCTCGTTGGCCCAAGCGGGGCGGGCAAGTCCACACTGGGCAGCCTGCTCCTGCGCTTCTGGGACTACTCGCAGGGCGAGATCAGGCTGGGCGGGCGTGAATTGCACGAACTGACTGGTGATGATGTGCGCCGGACTATGGGCGTTGTTTCCCAACGCACCTATTTCTTCAACGACACTATCCGTCAGAATTTGCTCATGGCCCGGCCAGCGGCAAACGAGTCCGAGGTCCGGCAGGCGGCTGAGCGGGCCCAGATCCACGAGTTTATTGCTGGTCTTCCGAAGGGATATGACACTGTTATCGGTGAGCGTGGACTGCGTCTCTCCGGCGGCGAGCGCCAGCGATTGGCCATTGCCCGCACACTGCTCAAGGATGCCCCCCTCCTCCTGCTCGACGAACCGACCGCCAATCTCGACCCGGTCACCGAACGCGCTTTGCTCGATACGCTTTTCAACCTGGCGGGTGGTCGGTCCCTGCTGCTCATCACACACCGGCTGGTTGGATTGGAGAACATGGACGAGATCCTTGTTCTTGACCGTGGCTGCATTGTGGAACGCGGCACTCATGCCGAACTGCTGGCGCGTGGCGGCCTCTACCGCCGCATGTGGAACTTGCAGAATCGCGTCATGGCGGCAGGCTGAAACTGCTGGTTTTCCCTGCTTGCCCCTGCCGAACTTGCGTGCTATAATGCGCCTGAACTTGACCGCTTGGTTCATCCCGGTTGGATGACAAGTTGATTCCAAAAAAACTCCACCCACCCTCCTTAAAACGAAAACATTGAAACAAGTCTGCCCTGGGGGCGCTTGTTTGATTGCCCATTCCCATCCTCCCTTATCCCAAACTTTGAGAAAGAAACATGAACATTCTTGAACTTGAAAACAAACCCTTGGCCGAATTGCGGGGCATCGCCAAGAACTTCAACGTGCAAAACGCCCAGCGTCTTAAAAAAGAAGCTCTCATTCTTGGCATTTGCCAGGCCGAAGCGGCCCAGCAGGGCATCGACATGCGTGGCGGCATCCTCGAGATTATGAGCGAAGGTATCGGTTTCCTGCGCTCGGCTCGCTACAGCATCAGCGAAGACGATGTCTACGTTTCGCAGGCCCAACTGCGGCGCTACGAACTGCGTTCCGGCGACCTGGTGGTGGGACATGTGCGCCCGCCGCGCGAGTCGGAACGTCACTGGGGGCTGATCAAGGTGGAATCGGTCAACGGGATCGACCCCGAAGAAGCCCGCCACCGCCCTCGTTTTGAAGACCAGACCCCCATTTTCCCCGACAAACGCTTTGACCTGGAAACGGAACGCGACATCCTTTCCACCCGTCTCATCAACCTGGTGGCCCCCATCGGGCGCGGCCAGCGCGGCCTCATCGTCTCGCCGCCCAAGGCCGGTAAAACCACCATCCTCAAACAAATCGCCAACGGTATTTCCAAGCAGTATCCCGATGTGCACCTGATGGTGGCGCTGATCGGCGAGCGCCCCGAGGAAGTGACCGACATGGACCGCTCGGTGGATGCCGAAGTGATCGCTTCCACCTTCGATGAACCCGTCACCTCCCACGTCCGCACGGCGGAGATCGCCCTCGACCGTGCCAAGCGTCTCACCGAGATCGGCCGCCATGTGGTCATCATGATGGACTCGATCACCCGTCTGGCACGCGCCTACAACCTGGTGGTCAATCCCTCCGGGCGTACGCTCTCGGGTGGTATGGACCCGTCTGCCCTGTACCCGCCCAAGCATTTCTTCGGTGCGGCCCGCAATCTCGAAGAGGGCGGCTCTCTGACCATCATTGCCACCTGCCTGGTGGATACCGGCTCCCGCCTGGATGATGTGGTCTACGAAGAGTTCAAGGGCACCGGCAATATGGAATTGCACCTGGCCCGCAAGCTCCAGGAGCGCCGCATCTTCCCGGCTGTGGATATCGAACGCTCGTCCACCCGCCGCGAGGACCTGCTGCTCGGTCCCGATATGTTGCAGCGTGCCTGGCTGATGCGCCGCATGTACATCCAGATGACCTCGCCGCCTCCGCAGGGTGCGGGCATGGATTCGGCGGTCGCCACCGAAGCCATCCTCCAACGCATGATCAAAACCCGTAACAATCAGGAATTCATGGAGACCCTAACCGACGGCTTATGAACCTCTTCCGCAAGATTTCCTCCTCCCCCAAACTCTTTAACGGTATCTCCTGGGGGTTGACGCTGGTCATTGTCGTTTCCCTGCTGGGCGTTACGCTCTGGCGTATCTTCCCTGTTTCGGCCCAGTTACCCGTTACTCCCACGCCCACCACAAGTGGAACGGGGGGCACCGCGCCGCTGACAGGTCCGGTCAGCGGCGGCAGCGATGGGCAGGCCATCGTCCGCTACGTAACGCTGAAGACCCAGATCGACGAAGCGGCCAATTACGCGGTCCGGGAGTATACCGTTCAGCGCGGCGATTCGGTCTTCGGGATTGCCGACGAGTTCGGCGTCAAGCCCGAAACCGTCTTTTGGGCCAACTACGATGCCTTCAACGGCAGCCCCGACATTCTGAAGCCCGGCCAGGTGATCAACATCCCGCCCGTGGATGGCGCCTATTACGAATGGCTGGAAGGCGACAACATCGACTCGGTGGCAGAGGAATTCGAGATCGACCCGGATACCATTCTGAACTGGCCCGGCAACGAGATCGACCTGACCACCCTCGAGGTCCCGGCGGGGACGTTCGTGATGCGCCCCGGTGCGGAGAAGAATGACCAGCCGCTCTTTGTCCAAACCTATACGGTGGCAAGCAGCGGGAGGTCATCGGGCGGCTCGAGCGGCCGGTGCGCTGTGCCCCTCCCCCACCCCGGCGTGTTTTGCTGGC
>CAZRCR010000168.1:0-5278 GCA_964598615.1 uncultured Anaerolinea sp. | reverse complement strand
CACCGGTGGCGTCATACCAATATTCAACGTAGTACCAGGTGCCGGTGGAAAGCGTTGATCCCCAGGCGAGGATTGCATTTCCTTCGGTAAACAGTTTGGGCGTACCACTGTTGACAATAAGCGCCCAGGCCTGGCTGGCTGCTGTGGAGTTATGGTATTTGGCAGCGATGGTGGCGTAACTGGGTGTACTTTCAAGGTTGACCCAGGCACCAAGGTAAAAGCTGGCATTGGCCACTTCAAAAACGCTGTTACTGGCAATGTACAACGCTTCCGCATTTCCACTTTCAAAATCGGCGGCATTACTGCTCTTGCCGGTTCCATATCCGACTGTGTTGTAGTCCGTCAGGTCGCGGTCATTGGCGCTCCAGTCGTAGCGTACTCCGGATGTTTCGTTGTGGTCCCAGCAGGCGGTAAGGTTGGTGGTGCCGGGGTTGGTGGGGGCGGGCTGGTAGGGTTTGGCCAGGGCGGGGAGTGCAGCGGAAATTGCGATTCCAGCGATGATGATTGCAAGTGCAATCCGGGAGAGATTTTTCATTGTGTTACTCCTCGGTCACGTGCCAGGGTTCGGACTCGCCGCAATAACCCGCCTGGATGGAACGCTGCCAGGTTTCGTCATTGACGGCGGTGGTGACGATCAGGATGTATCCCTGTCCTGCCGGGGCCGCACAGACGTTGATCGCAAAACTCCAGGCGATCTCGGTGGGCAGGCCCGCGGCGTTCCACAACGGGGCGAGGGTGGCGTCCTGGTCGGTGGGGTGGTTCTCCAGTTGATCAGCGCCGTCAGCGCCACTCGGAATGACGGAGTGGCTGCCGAGCGCCTGATAATACGCTCCGTTGGCTGTCAGGTAATCGGCCTGATAGTCAGCGAGCAACGGCAGGAACACATCGACCTGGGCATCGACATATTCGAGTTGGGTTGGCAGGGGCACATCGGCCCGGGCCGGGACTGCGACCGCCAAGAGGGCGGCTAACGCCAGAAGAACGAACAAATATTTTTTCATGCTAGGGTCTCCTTCTCTCCCGGATTGCATAAGTTCCTGCGCAGGCGATATACCTGACGTTTTCCAGCGCCGCGGCGGGTGGTGGGATAACTACGTACCAACACCTTGGCCTGGCACAGGTCTTTAATCCGCCGCAATGCATGACGGCGGTCACAATCCAGCAGTTCCACCAGAGCATTGGTTCCATGGAAGCAGCCGCCTGCGTTCTTCACAGTCTGGATAATCAGTGTGTCTATAAGAGATAGTGTCGTCATGCAGCAGCTCCTATTTGCGCCTTGCGGATCTGATACCAGGCCCAGCTTTTGAGATCTCCGCCCGCTTTCCAGAAGTCGGTGATGTCGTGGGCGGGCAGGTCACAGCGGCGCACGCGGCTGGTAAGGGCGAACAGATCGGCGCTGGCTTTGTTCCCGGCCGTATCGGTATCGCCTGCATCGAGGATGGTCTCGAACTCCAGCAGGTCCACGCCCCAGGTGGCTGGGTCGAGTTTGTCGGTGGCAGAGCCGAGGGTGAACACGTTGGTGAAGTCTCGGCATTCCTGCCAGAGCAGCATCTGATCGAACTCGCCTTCCACGCGGAAGGCCTCGGGCGCCCAGGGGAAATTCAGGCCGAACAGGGCCGCGCCGCTGGAGCCTTTGACCTTGATGTACTTTGGCTCTCCCTGTGCCCGGCGCACCTTGATGTACCACCAGCGGTTATGTGCCCAGCAGGGGATGACGATCCCGGCTTGCACCCATAGGCCGGAGATCTTCATCCCGGTGCTGTAGCCGATGTTCCAGGTGCGCAGGGTGTTATCCTGCAGGCCGCGGGCATTCAGCCAGGCACGCGCTTTCTCGCCCGCATCGGACCAGAGCAGGCGGCGGCAAACGTGGACCACCTCGGTGGCGCTGGCCTGCCAATCTTCGGCGGGTGCTTCTTTGGCTTCGGGCGGGACCTCGGGCCGGGGTGCGGCATTCTGATCGGGCGTGCCGCCCAGGAAGCGGATGGCATCTGCAAAGGTCAATCCGCGCTTTTTGGTCAGGTAGGAGAACACATCCCCGGAGGCCCCGCAAGAGAAGCACTTATAAAAAGCGGGGAATTTATCGTCAGAGTTTTTCACGCCCATGGAGGGGGTGTGATCTTCGTGGAAGGGACAGCGGTAAAGCGTCCAGTGGCCTGAGCGTTTACCTTCTCCACAATCCTGCTCCACGAGTTTGAGCAGGTCGGCGGTGTGTTTGAGTTCGTGGATCTGGGTCATAGTTGATTAAGGACAATTAAGGACAATAGGACAATATTCTTATTAATTACGCGAGAGAGAAAATCGCTTAAGGACTTTTGAGAAAATTGTCCTTAAGTCCTTAATTGTCCTTAACATCTCCCTTCATGAAATTTTTGACCGGCAACCCGATACCGTGGTACCACTTTGAGCCAGAGTGCTTCTCTGATTTCTCGCCGCGTTCTACCATGCGCCGCCCGAATGTATTTTGATTAAGCGGTTGGTAACTGTATTGATCGCACCACTTTGTAAACTCCTTATAGAGTTCTCCGGCTTTTACGCTGGCGCGCTCATTGCGGATGGTGCACTCTTCCAGGAATTGCGCCACGAGATCGGAATCGTCCCGGTATTCTTCAGTAGCCTTCACCACGGCAGCCGGGGCGCTCAGGCCGATGCGCTGCCATTCCAGCGCGCCGCGTACTGCCCAGGCCAGGATGCCGAGCTTTTCCGATTCCAGTTTGGTGGTCAGGTCCTTCTCTTCCTTGCCCTTGAAACTGACGGTAAAGGGGATCAGGCGGATGCGCCGCCAGATGCCTTCATCGGTGCCGGTGATGCTGGGCAGGTGATTCATGGCCAGCCAGATCTTATAGGCCGGGGTGTAGGTAAAAAACTCGGTGAACAAAAAGCGGGCGGTAACCGGGTCGCCGCCGGTGATGGCTTTCACGCGGGCTTCGTTGAGGCGGCTGGCCTCGCTGGTTTCGGAAGCGGTCACCAGGCGGGCACCGTAAAGCGAGGCGATGTCGTTCGTGTTCTGGTCGCGCCGATTCTGCTCAAAGGTTGAAAAGGGTGTATTGCGGGCATAGTCTGTGAGCACGTGCCTGAGCACGGCCAGGAATGTGCTCTTGCCATTGGCCCCGCCTCCCCAGCACAGGAACAGGCACTGCTCGCGTGTATCGCCGGTAAGGGAGTAGCCCACCGCCCGCTGGATAAATTCGATCAAGTCCTGGTCGGCATTGAATATCTCATTCAGGAACAGATCCCAGCGCGGGCAGGCGGCGGCGGGGTCGTAGTCCAGGCCGGTGGTCATGGTGATGCGGTCGTAGGGAGTGCCAGGGCGCAGGGTGCCGGTGCGCAGGTCGAGCACGCCGTTGGTGCAACCCAGCAGCCAGCCATCGGCATCCCAGTGTTCGCCGTTGTCGGCGATGGGGCGCAGGTGTTTGGCGATCTCGGCGGCGTTGGTAAGTTTCTGGGCGTTCTCGGAGGCCAGGGTCCATTTGACGGCTTCCTTGCGTTTCTCGGTATCTTTCATTTCGAGTGCGATCATCTGACGGCGGCGGATGGATTCGATGGCCAGGCGTTTGAGTTCCCCGGCGTTCTCGGGTTCCCAGCGGGTACCGGTCCACACCAGCCAGCGCAGGCGGCGGTGATCGTAGCGCAGTTGTGATCCGTAGATCTCGGCCAGGGCTTCGGCGTTGCCGGTGTCGGTAAGCGGCAGGTTGTAGATATCGCGCACCCGGTCCGCGGTAAACACTTCGGCTTCGATGGCGGCTTTATCAGGCCGGGCTTTGAGCAGGTGGATGAATACCTGCCGGTGGGTTCCGGGAGCGGCAGCGCTCACTTCGGCCACCAGCGCGTTTTGCCAGCCAGGTGCGCCGTTGGGTGTAAAGCCTACGGTTTCAGCCGGGATGCCCTTGGTAAGTGCATTCAGCGCCGTGGCGACGCGGGGGTCGAGGAGGCTCATTGCTGGTTCCTGTTGATCTCGATGCGCCATGGCTGGCGCAGCCAGGCAATCAGACTGGCAATTACAGCAGCAACAATTGAAAATAATATGATCGCAATATAAGGTCCTATAGAAAGAGACCACGGTAGAACCTTACGTGTTTCTTTCCATGCAGATTTCGTAGCGTTCATGCGGTCATCTCCACGCGGTTCTCCAGCGCCCAGGTGAGCAGGGGAGTGGGCATGTCCTGGATGGTGTCTTCGGCCAGGTGCTGGTCGATGGTGCGCAGTTTGCGGGGGGCGGGCAATTTGATCTCAGGCGGCAGTCCGATTCGGACGCGGGTCTCAGGCTTGCGGGGTTCGTAACCGGTGACGATCAAGCGTACAAGGCCTGGGCTTGGAGTTACGTGTTCGTTGGTTATTCCGAACATTTGAGCGGTTTCCCGGTAACTGTGCTTTTTGAGCGTACGGGCTAGATTTTTGGAAAGACGAGCCGTGTATCGGGTTTGCATAATGCGTGCCTTGTAGGGGTGTTAGAAACTTATAACGAGGCGTTCTAGCTGGCGATGCCAGTCTGCAAAACGGGGGCGGGGGGCTGTTCGGCGGCGGGGTTGCAAACGGGGCAGCCGGTGCGCAGGTTAATCGGGTAGTAAGCGGCGCAGGTAGTACAGCGTTTGGCGAGCGGCTGGCGGAGGCAGTCACCGTCCCAGTACTGCACCTGGTAAAGATTGGTGTCACTGATGGCGCACAGGTAATTGGCTTCGACGGTGCGGTCCGCCAGGTGGAGGGTGATCGGGTTGTCAAAGGTTGTGGTTTTCATTCTTCCCGTCCTTATCTGTATTCTGTAAAACGAATCTGGGTGGTATTGTGAAACCAGTCATGCTGCTGATATTGGTAGCAGATTTCTTCCTGGTCCTGCTCGGGGAGATCATCAGAGCGAATGACTGTTTCTTCTGTTGTGGTTACTGAATATTTATAGGAAGAGTTCTCGTCAATAGATTCTATAAATGCAATCGGTTCACAGAGTATTTTTCCGGTTGGTATCCAGTGATTATCATTAGTAAATAATCCCAAAGCAAAACTTCCAATAATAAATATAGCCAAGATGAAAAGAGATATTTTTGTATCAGAATCAAGATCAAACTGAGATAAAGTATTATCTTTCATTCTTCCCGTCCTTCGGATTAATTGAGTGCATAGAGCCAGATAATGGTGACAAGTAAAGGCAGGAGTGCCATCAGCAGGATAAAGAAAAAGCGGGCGGCTTCGAGGGTGCCGGGGTAAAGTACGTTCTCGGGCATGTTACGCTCCGGGCCAGAAGAAACCAGCGTAGATGACCAGCCCGAGGTCGATGACCAGCATACAG
>CAZRCR010000167.1:0-5305 GCA_964598615.1 uncultured Anaerolinea sp. | reverse complement strand
GGCCAACTGGCAGGCCACACGGCTGGCCGTGTTGGTATTGCCTGAATCGGGAAGGCCGATGACCTCGGCTGCAATTGCGACCGGGCTGCTTAAGTCTACGACGGAGCCGTGAAAGAATTAGTATTCGTCATATAATTAACTTGTAGGGATTATTATCTCGTGAAGCGGGCAAGGACAATCCACCCACATGCTATTACCTATACCACGAAGTGGTATTTGTTCTCATCACGGAATGCGACCTGCTTATGTGCGTGTTGGATGCTTTCAAGCTGATTATCTATAACATAAACAAGGAGGCAATATGGATAAACTGATTTTCACTTCCGCACCTGTCGTAACATTGGCAGCTAATACCTTCATAAACGTACCGATTATCTTGCAGTACGAAGATATTCCACTTATTCAAATCGTGAAAGTTCAGCCCGCTGGTTTTACCACCGAGATACCGATTTACCATTCAGATGGTACCTACCTTGCTAAGGCTGTCGGCTCTCGATTATTTATGACTCAAGATGGGGAGAAAGCAGGTCTTTCCCTATCTTACCCGAAGAAAATGACCGTGTGTAAATTGGGAGAAAAAGTGTTATTTGAAATCATACGAGAAGGAGCAGCCGCTCTCAAAACACGTGCAGAGCTTTTTGCACCAGATGGTTATTTTGTGAAAGTTGCTGATACTCCGCAACCCCAATTATTTAATACGTCTGGCAATTCTTTACAGATCCACGGAACCACAATAATTGGAAATTCTTTCCAAAATTGCCGGATTGGTATCTGGGTGAAGAAGGATGGCTCTGTATCACTTGGATGTTCCTAAAAAGTGCCCGACATCGGCATCACTGATGGCTTCACCAGAATCCATAGGAGCGTTTTATGAATAAATGCAAAATCACCGTTCTCAAAACCACCTTCAACAAAGATCTTGTTGACCTGTATGTTGAAAAAGAACGCAAGAAGACCCTGGGGACATGCGAGGTTTTCAAGGAAGGGCAAGAATTTATTACAGACGTAGTGATTGGAATGCCGCAAGGGTTTTGTCCCTGGGCCTGGGATGACATTTATAAAGTATTGGTCGCCTACTTTGCAAATGGCAACTTTGGGATGTGGAACGAAGGCGGGGATGTGATTATCGCCTGTTGTACCGATGGTACGAGACCTGTTTACTTCAAGATCGAAAAGATACAGGATCCCGTTCCAGCGAATGCTTAGGCCGCAAAGCCGCCTGCTGATTGACCAAAATGTCACCATAAAGGGTGTCCCGCGAAGAAACAGGAAGAAAACAAAATAAGTGATTCCCAACCGGTCAGCCAAGAGGCCGGTTTCCGTTTTCAAAGGATAGTTTTTTCTGTCCCGCTGTATAATCAATTAACGGTTTCTACGGTGATAGCGGAAAGGAGCTTCCATGAACGATGAACAGGAACGACTTCGGCGTCTGCGCGAACGACAACTCGGCGACCGCGATCCGCATGTCAAACAGAAACAGATCCAGCGTAATATCACAACCCGCGAGCACCGGGAGCGCGGGAAAAAATACACTCTGGGCAATGCCTGGCAAACCCTGCCGCACATCTATCGCGCTCCCCTCATCATCTTCCTTCTCGGGCTTGGCGCCACCATTGTGCTGACCGTCCTGTGGCCTTCTCCGTGGGCTCTCGCCATCGGCCTGGGCGCAACCTTTTTCCTCACTCTGGTGGGCATCCCCATCGGCCAGGCAATGGATGTGCGCGATAACTTGAGAGATTTCAACAAACATTAACAGCTAAAATACCGAACAAGATCCCAAGAGTATGTCCCCCATCCGCATGGAAAAGATCGGATCGGCAATGCGCGTGGCATTCATATTCAACGATATCATGAACGCGTGAATGAGGAGTTATGTTTTATGGCATTCCTGAAGAAACTCCAGATCAACACCCACCCAATCGATCCGGAAATTCTTGTTCTGCTGGCCGGATACCGGTCTCTGGGCCTGACGCCACCCGATGACAAGATCAGCCTGGAACTCGCCAGAACGTACTTTGATTACAACAATAACCGCTACGTGAATTGTTATCGCTTCTTTGCGCAGGAGGATGAACTAATCCTGATCGACCGAAATTACGCGCAAGATTCCAGGAATATCCAGAGCAATGCCGTTTTCCTGCTGGATGTCCCTGTAAAACATGAGTTCGAGTTTACTGACGATGGCAGCAATTTATTCAGCCCCGATATTTCCGAAATCGCCAAGCACGGGGACCTGACAGTCTATTTCGATCCGAAGAAAGAGTACGCGCAGATGGCGGCCCAACTGCAAGGTATTATTGCCCATTACGAGCGGTTCAAAGATTCAAGCGCGCCGATGTCCTTTTTCTCCTTCCCGCAGATGCGCGTCCTGGGCTACCACGTCAACGGGGGCTTGTTCGGTAAGGAAGAACTGGATCACATCATCGACGTCATGAAAGAGTTCAAACATAAAGATGCCGATCTGTAAATCCCAAAGCAGCCACCCATCCGGTAAACAAACACAATAACAGGTGCCGCATGAATGAACTCGAACAACTCTCCCAACGCATCCGCAACAATCCTGATGACCTGGAAGCCTGGAAAGGGCTTCTGACGCTCGTGGGTGATCCCGACAAGAAACGGGATTGTCAGGAACAGATCGACCGCATCCTGGCCAAACATTCCGCCGCACCCATGCTGTGTCCGCAGTGCGGGGGTGGCATGAGCGTCTATTTCGCCGGGGAACTGCACGACAAACGCACCAAATGTCCGTTTTGCGGGACCGAGATCGAGATCCCGGATACATATTCGAAAATATCGGTCGAGACCCACACCGATTCAGGTCAATTCTTGCCCGGCGCTAATGTCACAGTAATCGAACGCAGAGCAGATAACAGCCGCGCAGCCATTACGTCCGATGAGATCGACCAAATCATCATGGACAAAGGCCTGGCAGCAGCCAGACAGGAATTGGAAACCAGGGGACTCCAGGAACTCAAGATCGACGGTGTTGCCAGAATGGACAAATCCAGCGAAGCCTATCGCATCCTGGAAGAACAGGGATTGAAATCTCTGGGGAAATCGCAAGGCGCGATCTTTGTGACCCCCAGGCAAGTCAGTTCGCTGTTCAAAGGTGTGACCATCTTCTTTATGATCATGGCGCTTATCACGGTGGCCATTCTCCTGGTTCAATTCTTGAAGTAAACCTTACAGAAACGCGAGCAGGCAAACAAACATGTCCCCCATCCGCATGGAAAAGATCGAATCGGCAATGCGCGTGGTGCTCGATTTCCACGAAGCCTGCAACCGCCACGACGCGGCCGCGATGGCATCCCTGTTGAGCGCGGACTGCGTCCTGGAGACCCCGTCCCCCGCGCCGGAGGGAAGCGCCTACACAGGCCGGGAGGCGGTCCGCCGGTACTGGGAGGAAGCCTTCCGCCAATCGCTGCAGGTCAAGAGCAGCATCGAGGAGGTCTTCGGCATGGGCATGCGCTGCATCGTCCGCTGGCGGCGCGATGGAGTGGACGCGACCGGCTCCCCGGTCCGCGTGCGTGGACGTGTTCACAGTGCGGGAGGGATTGATCACAGAAATCTATTCGTACGTGAAGGGATAAAACTAACCTCCCGCAGGTTCCGATCCTTCGCTTTGCTCAGGACAGGCCCTGCGGGAGGTTTTGCTTTTACTTCACTCTCACGAACCGGCGTTTGCCAACCTGCAGCACGCCGGAGTGCGGGAAGGGGGCATCGAACTTCTCGAGCACCTCCCCATCCAGCTTGACGCCTTTCTGGTCGATCAGACGGCGTCCTTCCGATTTGCTCGCCACCAGTCCCGCCGCGGCCAGCACATCGATCACGGTCTGACCGGGCTGAAGGGTGAACTCGGGCATTTCATCAGGAACATCCTTCTGCTGGAAGACACGCTTGAAAGCATCCTCGGCCTGGGCCGCAGCTTCGTCGCTATGGAAGATGGACACGATCTCGCGCGCCAGCGCCATCTTGACATCCCGCGGGTGCGCTGCCCCGGACTTGAGTCCGCCTTCGAATTCAGCAATCCGGTCAGGGGTCCAGCGCGTGACGAGGCGCATGTACAGTCCCATCGCCTTGTCAGGCACGGACATAACCTTGCCGTACATATCTTCCGGCGTGGAAAGCAGCGGGATATGGTTTCCCAGCGATTTGCTCATCTTGATCTCGCCATCGGTGCCGGGCAGGATGCCCAGGATGATGGCGATGTTGGGCTTGTCGCCCAGCGAGGTCATGATCTTGCGGGCTGCGGTAACGATGTTGAAAAGCTGGTCGGTTCCGCCCACCTGCACATCGGTGTTGAGGGCGTGAGCGTCATAGCCCTGCATGATGGAGTAGAAGGTCTCGTGCAGATAGATCGGGTCACCGTTGTCCCAGCGCTTGCGGAAGTTCTCGCGGGTGACGAATTGCTGGATGGTGAAATTGGAGGCTAGTTCAATGAGTTCGGCAAAAGTGAGTTCGGCCAGCCATTCCGAGTTGAAGCGGATCCTGGTCTTGTCGCGGTCGAGGATCTTGTAGGCCTGTTCGGCATACGTACGGGCATTGTACTGGACTTCTTCCTGGGTGAGGCGCGGACGGAGCTTGTCCTTATCGGACGGGTCGCCGATCAGCGATGTGAACGACCCCACCACGAACGTGACCTCGTGACCGAGTTCCTGGAACTGGCGCAGTTTGCGCATCGGCACGGTGTGTCCCAGGTGCAGGTCCGAAGTGCGCGGGTCGAAGCCGCAGTAGACGCGCAACGGGCGGCCTTCCTTTTCGGCCTCGGTCAGGCGCTCCTTCAGTTCACGCGCCATGGTTCGTTCGAGTTCCTTGTCTCCGTACTCGGTGCCTTGCATAAGCAGGGCAACTTGTTCATCAATGGACATTTTTGTCATGGAAAACTCCGGGATGTAAAATAATTATGGCAGATCTTTTCACGGGAGATGCCCGTCTTGCTTCCAACCAGCCTGCCCCGACCGTACAAACGAAAACGCGCCTGCTGCGGCAGGCGCGTCGAACCCTCCGCAGCAACGGTCAGGGCTTAACGTAATAATACAGGCGGGGAACTCCGGCGTTCATGGACGGGTATTATACAACAATTCCCAAAAGGAGTGCGGACTTTAGTCCGTTCGAATTATGCAGACTGAAGTCTGCACTCCTTAATTATTTTTTCTCCCCTTCCCGTGCCGCCCGGCGGGTATTGTCCTCGATGTCCATGAACATCAACAGCACCTGCGCCACAGCCTGCAGGACCACAAAATACACGAACCCGCGCAGCGGCATTTCGAACAAGTTGATGATCGAATTGGCATAGTCCGTG
>CAZRCR010000166.1:0-5312 GCA_964598615.1 uncultured Anaerolinea sp. | reverse complement strand
CACCATCATCGAGCGGCAGGTGGATTGGATCTATCAAACCGTGCTGGGTGGAAATCCTGTCCCGGTGCTGGACCTGGGCTGCGGTCCCGGTCTCTACACGGCAGCCCTGGCCCGCCGCGGCTGTCGATGCACGGGCATCGACTTCTCCCCGGCCTCGGTGACGTACGCCCGTGAGCAGGTTCAGGCGCAAGGCCTGGACTGCACATACATCGAAGGCGACGTCCGCACGACTGGATTTGGGACCGGGTACGGGCTGGCGATGTTCATCTTTGGCGAATTGAACGTCTTCCGCCCGCAGGATGCACAGTCGATCCTGCAAAAGGCGCACACGGCGCTGAATCCGGGCGGACGGCTGGTGCTCGAGCCGCACACCTTTGATGCGGTTCAGGAGATTGGTCAAGCTTCGCCCGCCTGGTACACTTCCCCGGGCGGACTGTTCTCGGAGCGGCCTCATCTCTGTCTGCAAGAGAACTTCTGGGACGAACCCTCCAGTATTGCAACCGAACGCTATTTCATCGTTGACGCCGAGACCGGTGAAGTGACCCGCTACGCGTCCTCGATGCAGGCATATACAACCAACCAGTACCGTTCCTTGCTCGAGGAATGCGGCTTCCGCGATGTGGAATTCCATCCTTCTTTGGAAGGAACCGAGACCGGGTATGCGCGTGAGCTGATGGCGATCACGGCCCGGAAATGAACAACAGGGCGACTTCTGGTCGCCCTGTATGTTTCTGGCGCAGCAGGGGGCTTTGCGGCCTTTTTTCTCTTCCCAACCTGCGCCAACCAAAATCCATTTCTTTCCCACCTTTACAAACCGCCTTGTTCGATATACTACAATGATTTTTTATAAAATCCAAACTTATCGTGAGGTTATGGAAATATGTTCGCTTTTCGCAGATCGTTCCGTCTCTTGTATGTTGTGCTGGCGTTCCTGCTCCTGGAGGGACTGGTGACGCCCCCCCGGCCGGTGCAAGCTGCCACCACCACCGTGTACGATGCCATTCCAGCCACCTTGCCGCCGAACATGGCCAGTGTTGGCTACCAGGCCACATCCACTTATGAATTCGGCGATTATCTCCACTTGGCCGGTTCCTACCGGGCGCTCAGCACCGTCACGGTGACGATGAGCACCTGGGCGCTGCATTCGACCTATCCCTCGATGCCGGCCTCCGGCTGGACGCATCCCATCACCTTGAAGATCTACAACGTTATTCCGGGTACGCCGAATGTGGCCGGGTCGCTGATCGTTGCGAAAACGCAGACCTTCGATATCCCCTGGCGGCCCGAAGCCGACCCTGCGTGCGGCACGGCATGGCGAGCCAGTAATGGCTCGTGCTACAACGGTTATGCCTTCAATATCACCTTCGACCTGACCGGGATGGGCGTGACCCTGCCAAACGATATCATTGTCAGCATTGCCTATAACACGGAGACCCGCGGTTACGCCCCGATCGGCGCATCGGGTCCCTACAACTCCCTGAATATCGGAGTGGCGGGAACGCTTTCCGCCGGGACGGATGACAGCGCCGACAAGGTGTTCCTCTATTCCACTTCGGCGGGTATGTACGGAGACGGTGGTTCGACGGCTGTCTTCCGGGAGGTCGTGGGCTGGTCGCCGTATGGCACGCTGCCGGTCCGTGTCGTGACCACCGACGGCGTCTACCCGGTCCTGTCGGCCAGCGTGCCTGCCGATAACGCGGCCCTGTCCACCGGTCCCGCCCAGTTGAATTTCACCTTCAGCGAGGATGTCCGGCACGATGAGTCCGATGCGGCGGCGGATTACGTCGGCAACTACCGCCTGTTCGAGATGGGGGCGGACGGCGATTTCGATACGCTGGATTGTGCTGGCGGGGTTTCGCCGAATGACACGAATATTGCCATTGACAGTGCCGTCTATTCCCCGGCCACCTTCACCGCCACGCTCTCGGTCAACGGTGGCGTGCCCCTGCCCAATGGCGCTTATCGTTTGCTGGCATGCGGCACCACTTCCATCGAGGATGCGGACGGGGAGAAGTTGAACGATGGACTGAGCGACAGTGTCATCGAGTTCCGTGTGGCGGCCTCCGCCGCGGCGGTTGCTGCCGTTGCCCTGCCGCAAACCGGCTTCGCGCCGGACCGGGTGACGGCCTTGCCCGAACAGACCATCACCTATGCTGACAGCGACCTGTGGCTCGAAATTCCCAGGTTGGGCGTGCAGATGGACATTGTCGGCGTGCCGCAGTCTGCCGATGGGACCTGGGATGTGGCCTGGCTTGGGCAGGATGCCGGCTGGCTGGAAGGTTCGGCCTTCCCCACCTGGAACGGCAACTCGGTGCTCACCGGCCATGTCTGGGATGCGGACAATACCGCTGGTCCGTTCCGCTACATCAATACCCTGTGGTACGGCGACCAGATCGTCGTCCACGCCTGGGGGGCGGACTATGTGTACGAAGTGCGCAGTGTCCAGCAGGTCGGTCCGGGGAGCACGGCGGCGATGATGAAACACGAGGAATTGCCCTGGGTGACCCTGGTCACCTGCCGTGGCTACGACGAAGCTAGCAACACCTACAAGTACCGAGTCCTTGTCCGGGCGGTGCTCGTGGAAGTCAGATAGCGGAAATGAAATGATTGCAGGGCACCCCATCAGGGTGTCCCTGTCCTGTAAGCAGAATCCTCCCGCAGGCTCCAGCCTGCGGGAGGATTAAATTTCAGGCATGCTCAACCCAGGCGCTGCATCACCTTGTCCCTTATTGGCGCCGGGAGGAATCATACCCGCGGAGCACTATTCGAATCGAATGCTTTGGATCACTTCCCGGAAGATGGCAGCCGGGTCTTCGTTTTCAGCGGGAGCGACCTCCAGCAGGTATACGTACTGCGTTGTACGCCCATGGTATTTAGCCACGGCATACGGCTCGACGATCAAATAATAAACTATCACCCCGGTATCGTCATTCAGGACGGCCTGGCAGGCATTGATGTCGCTGCCCTCGATGCGGGTCTGGCTGACCAGAACTGGATGGGTATAGGATTCCCAATCCAGTATGAACTCGTTCGCGAATTCGTCACAGGTACTATCCTTTGACAACAACTCGTCCAACAGTATGGCAGACTCGAAGTCACCCAGGATGTCGGTGTTGTATCCCTCCAGATAGAAATACAGTTGTCCTTCTTCTGGAGTGTAAAGGAAGATATACGATTCCCCATCCCCGCTGAGCTGGTAAGGCCGGGGATATTGGAACGAAATGGTATTGACCGAACCACCTGTAAAAGTATCGATGTTGGTATCATCAAGTTCCACGTACTCCGGGACCGTGAAGCTGGTGGCATCCCATCCTGAGAAGTCGAGGGTCTCCTGCTCTCGATAGTGATATCCATCGGGTGAGGTGAGCGTTTCGAGGACATACTCCATGCGCAGCAGGTTCCCGTCCGTTTCTCCTACGTAGAAATAGACAACCGGGTTGGAGACCGCGAGACGCAAATCGGGGTTGTTCACCTGTGCATCGGTCAAAACCAGTTCGTATTTGCGTGCTTGTCCACTTTCCAGTATTTCCTCGCCGATGTAGATGAATTCGTTCTGTTGTATATCCTCCAGGTCGAGTTCCATTCTGCGGATGGCCGGTTGGGAGGTTGCGCAGTCGTAGGAGGATGGCTTGAGCTGTCCGGTGTTGTCACTGATGTAACTGACATCGGAGATGCAGAGCAATTGAAGCAAAAAGTCGCTGTCTGCCGATTCTTGTTGAGCGAGACTGACGCCATCCACCCGATTGACCTTCATTTCGGTGTAGCTCACATAGTCCTTGGGCTGGTCGCCATCCAGAATGGTGAAGGTGCGGACGCTGTTGATGGTGTAAGACTGATAGGTGTCGAAACGAGCCAGAGCTTCCTGGATTTCCCCCTCCTGGGCGGACGCTTGGATCGTGTCACCGATATTGTCGATGCGCATCCCCTCCCGGGTGCAGTACACGATGCCTGCCACGCTCAGGATCAGGTAGAGCAGCGCGGCTGCAACGGATCCGACAATGATCTCGATATTGGAAAACAGGGGCGGTTTCTTTTCCCTGCGCTTCGGTTGGGCGGGGAGCGGGGCTGGGTTTGCAGGTGCAGGTTGGGGGGATGGCGGAACGGGCTGAGCGGGGGATGCAACGGGGGTGCTGTTCCCGACTTTCAGGATGGCCGCGCCGCACTGATAACAAAAGCGTGCCTCAGGATGGTTGGCGGCCCCGCAGGATGTACAGAAGATGGATTTGTCAGTCATAGGATCTCCAGGTGTATTGGTTGTTCTTATTTATTCACGATCATGCCCCCATCCGGTCCGGGGTCCGGAGTGAAGGTTCTGTCCCCGATCCACCATGTGGTTCCATCCCGCATATAGGTAACCGGTTTGCCGTCAGGAGTATATATGACCAGCGCGTCGGGAGTCAGGTCGAAGGGAGAGCCGCCATCGATCCCGCTGCCTGACCTGTTGTTAAGGATGTAGTCTATGCTGTCTCCGTAATTCCCAAAATAGACCCGCCCGTCCTTGAAATATGCCACCACGGCGACGGTGGCCATCCCGCCGGAATAAGTGAGCTGGCCGTTATTCTCGATCCAAAGGCCCTCAAAGGTCTGGGGAACCGGAGTGAGTGTGGTGATCTCGATCAGGCCGCCCTCGTCTCCCTGAATGGAAGGCGATACGTAGTCGGGATTGGAAGACGAGTCGGGGGCGGAGCTATCCTGCCCGGGCTTGTCTGGCCCGTTGAACACTGCGATGTAGAGAAGGACCGTGATTGCAGCGCACAGCACCACGGTGAGAGCGCCGCCTCCATACACGAGGCCCTTAAGAAGGACCTTGCGGCTTGTGCCGGTCTGCAGGGGTTTGACGACCGGCTTTTTGGGGAGTTTATAATCCCCCGGCTTGTGAGGCTGCTGGTCCTCCAGGTCAGGGATGGGGGCGGTGGAGGGGGTGGAAATCCCCTCCTGGGGGGCGACGAGGCGTGCCCCGCATTTGGCGCAGAAGCCGTTGGTGAATGGGTTCTCGGCTCCGCAGACGTTGCAAAGGATGGTTCTGTTCGAAAGATCGGATTGTCCTGGCATATACTTCCTCCTCAAGGATTGATTCTTTACATGTCTAAGATACCTTGCTTTATTCCCCAATTTCCAGTGCCGATTGTATGAATACCTGCTCTGTCTTTCATCACGGTTCTGGGATGGGAAATTGGATGGCTCTTCGTTCGATCGGGAGAGACTGTTTTACCTCCCGATACCCCATTTCTGGCCTTTCTGTAATCCTTCGGCCACTTTGGGATGGGTGCGCGTATCGTATGCGCTCAGAATGCCTTTCGATCAGCGGGCCT
>CAZRCR010000165.1:0-5317 GCA_964598615.1 uncultured Anaerolinea sp. | reverse complement strand
TGTTGTCCTCCCTTCGTTCCCGCCTGTGGTTGAGTTACGCCCTCGTCATCGTGGGCGCGCTCCTGCTTACCGCGATCACACTCATTGCCTACCTGTTGCGCAGCCCACTCGTGTATCGTTCCACCCTGCAGGAACTCGAAGCAGCCCGTGACGCAGCACTTGTCGTCAAGACAGACCTGGCCGCCATGCCGCCATCAGAACTCCAGACTGTACTGGCTGGCTACGACCCGGGCCCGGACGTGCGCCTGTTGATCGTGACATCCCAGCGTGAGATCCTGGCCGACACGCGGGCACCGCTCGAACCAGACCTGAGAAAGCCGCGCGTTTTCGAACTACTGCGAACTTCCCTGGGGCTGCGTGACGTTAACGGGAAGCCCTGGCTTTTCGTGGCCCAGGCCCTGGGGAACAAACGTTATCTGGTGGTTGCCGCCCCGCGCCCGCGCCTCCCCCTGCTGACCCTGTTACGAGATGACCTGTTCCTGCCATTCGTATACGCTGGTTCGATTGCCCTGATCCTGTCCATGTTCATGGCACTGGTATTTTCCCGCTGGATCGGAAGCCCGCTCCAAAAACTCGTCATCGCCACGCGGCACATGCCCGAAGTGGACCCGCTCCAGCCGCGCGGTCCGCGTGAAGTGCAGGAATTGACGCGCGCCTTCAACGAGATGAACGCCCGCGTACAAGCCACACAGAAATCGCAGCGCGAGTTCGTTGCCAATGTATCGCACGAACTCAAAACCCCGCTCACATCCATCCAGGGCTTTGCCCAAGCCCTGCACGATGATATTGCCGATACGCCCGAAACCCGCCAGCAGGCGGCAGGCGTGATCCAGGCCGAAGCCGGGAGGATGCACCGCATGGTGCTCGATCTGCTCGAACTGGCGCGGCTCGACTCGGGTACGCTGGATTTCCAACGCGTCCCGGTGGACCTGCGTGCCCTGCTCAATAGCATTGCCGAAAAGTTCGGTCCGCAAAGCAGCACGGCAGGCGTAACCATCCGCGTGGAAGCTCCCCCCCTGCCGCCGCTCACCGGCGACGGAGACCGCCTGGCGCAGGTCTTTACCAACCTGGTGGACAATGCCCTTAAGTTCACTCCTGCCGGTGGGACGATCATCCTGAAAGCCTGGCCAGCCAATTCGGAGGTCCAGGTGGATGTGACCGATACAGGGATGGGCATCCCTGCCGAGGCTCTGCCGCATGTCTTCGAGCGTTTCTACCAGGCAGACCCGTCACGCCCCGGAGGAGGCAAGCACGGAGCCGGACTTGGATTATCCATCGTGCAAGAAATCGTCTCTGCTCATGGTGGTAAAATTAGCGTCCGCAGTGAAACAGGCAAAGGCAGTACCTTTACCGTCACCTTGCCCCTAACGCCACCCGACGCGACCACCGTGGTCTCGAAACGCAAAAAATGATCTTACGTTTTATGCTCGCGTAAAACGTAAAGCATAAAACGTAAATTCTTATGTCAAAAACTGTCTCCATCATCATCCCCTGTTATAACGAACAAAAAACCATCGGCAAAGTGCTTGCCGCCCTGTACGCGCAGACCTACCCGCGCCCCGACCTGGAAGTGGTCATTGCCGATGGCATGTCCACCGACCGGACGCGGGAGGAGATCGCCGCCTTTGCCGATGCACACCCGGACCTGCACATCGCTGTGGTGGATAACCCCAAGCGCATCATCCCCGCCGCATTGAATGCCGCTCTGGGCGAGGCGCGCGGCGAGATCATCGTCCGCATGGACGCGCACGCCACACCCCAACCCGATTACGTGGAACGCAGCGTCGCGGACCTGGAAGCAGGCCTGGGCGAGAACGTTGGCGGGGTGTGGGAGATCCAGCCGGGAGCGGATGGCTGGCTGGCCGCGTCCATCGCTGTGGCCGCATCCCACCCCATTGGCGTAGGAGACGCGTTATACCGTCATGCTGCCAAACCGGCAGAAGTGGATACCGTGCCGTTTGGGGCATTCAAACGCGAACTACTGGCGCTGATCGGTTTCTTTGATGAAACCCTGCCCGTCAACGAGGATTACGAATTCAACGCCCGCATCCGCAAATCGGGCGGCAAGGTCTGGCTTGATCCGTCCATCCGGTCGGTGTACTTCGCCCGGTCCACGCTTGCAGGGCTGGCCAAGCAGTATTTTAACTACGGCTTTTGGAAGTGGAAAATGCTGCGCCGTTACCCCGATACGCTGCGCTGGCGGCAGGGACTCCCACCACTGTTCGTACTCAGTCTCATCGGGTCGGGATTATTCGGATTCTTGTGGAACGGGTTCTGGGTCCTGCTCGCTGCGGAAGTTGTGGTCTACTTGTTAGCATTGACCGCCGCGGGGGTCCAGCGTGCTGTTCGTCAGAAGAAAGTCTTCCTGGTCTTCGGCCTGCCGCTGGCAATCGCCATTATGCACATTTGCTGGGGAAGCGGCTTTTTATGGAGTATGATTAAGGGAAATACCACCAAGAAAAACACGGAGAGAAAGTAATGTCACCTGTACGACCCAAACCGAGCGGCTGGCGCGTGCGTCCGCGCGAACAGCGTACCATCCTCCTGGTTGGCGATATTGCCGTTTCCGTAATCGCCCTGCTGGCCGGGCTATATTTCTGGGGGCAAAAGGACTGGTGGAACTTCTCTTGGGATTTTCTGCAAGAACGCGTGGCTTTCTGGTTCTACCTGCTTCCGCTGGTTTGGATCGTGTTGCTGATAGAACTGTACGATTTGCACCGCGCCAAGAACTTACGGCAGACAGCATCTGGTATTGCTGTAGCAGCCGTGGCCGGACTATTACTATATGCGCTCATCTACCTGATCTCGCCGCCCAACTCTCTGCCGCGTCTGGGAATCGGTGTATTTGTCATCTTCGCTGCCGCGTTGACCTTTCTGTGGCGGCTCATTTACATCCAGATTTTCACAGCCCAGGCCTACCTGCGCCGGGTACTCGTCGTCGGTGCAGGAGAAGCCGGGAAGACACTGGCCAAAGCCTACAAAGAGATCCGCCCGCAGCCGTTCTTCCTTGTTGGTTACATGGACGATGACGCCAAGAAAATCGGCAAGATCGTGGAAGGCTTTCCTGTACTGGCCAGTAATGATAAATTACTGGAAACCATCGAGACCGAAGCTATCACCGAACTGGTCATTGCCGTGGTCGGCAACATGCAGGGCAGTACCTTTCAGGCCATCCTCGACGCCCAGGAACGCGGCGTGGAGATCGTGCCCATGCCTACCATTTACGAGGAACTACTGGGACGTGTACCCATCCATCACCTCGAATCCGACTGGCTGATCCGTTCCTTTGTGGACCAGGCGCGCGTGGGCGGCTTCTACGAGGCCAGCAAACGCGTTATCGACATCTTTGGTGGGCTGGTGGGAATGGGTATCTGCATTGCTATTTATCCCATCGTGGCACTCGGCATCCTGCTCGAAAGCGGGCGTCCCGTGCTATACAAGCAGACCCGTTCCGGCAAGGGCGGGAAACCGTACATAATGTACAAATTCCGCACCATGCACCAGGATGCCGAAAAGAACGGAAAACAGTTCACCCAGGTCAACGATACCCGTATCACCCGTCTGGGCAATTTCCTGCGCCGCACCCATATTGACGAACTTCCTCAGTTCTGGAATGTGTTGCGCGGTGAAATGAGCCTTGTCGGTCCGCGCTCCGAACGCCCGGAATGGATCGCTGACTTCCAGAAGCAGATCCCCTTCTACCGGGCGCGGTTGCTCGTCAAACCGGGCATCACCGGCTGGGCGCAGGTTAGCTACAGTTACTATGCCACTGTGGAAGAAATGGCGATCAAACTCGAGCTCGATCTGTATTACATCAAGCACCGCAATTTCTTGATGGATATGATCATCCTCCTGCGTACCGTCACGCAAGTGGTCACCTTCAAGGGGCGCTAACCATGCGCGTCCTCGTCACCGGCGGGGCCGGGTTCATCGGCTCCCATATCGTGGAAGAACTCCTGCGACGCGGCGACACCGTGCGCGTGCTGGATAACTTCTCCAACGGTAAACGCGAAAACCTGCAAGGACTGCCAGGCAAGCCGGAGATCATCGAAGGCGACCTGCGAGACGCGTCAACCGTCCGCGCAGCGGTAAGCGGTGTGGACTTGGTGTTGCACCTGGCAGCCTTTGTCTCCGTGGCGCAGTCCATGCTGGACCCGGAAACCTGTTTTGCCGTCAACGTGGGCGGGACGGTCACCCTGTTGGAAGCCGCCCGCCGGGCCAGGGTGCGCAAGGTTGTCCTTTCTTCCAGCACCGCCGTCTATGGCGATACGAATATCTTCCCAACCAGCGAAGAGACGCCTCTCGCCCCACTCTCCCCGTATGCGCTTTCCAAACAGATTAACGAACTCTATGCCCGTCTCTACACGCGGACCTTTGACCTGCCCACCGTTTGCCTTCGTTATTTCAACATTTACGGCCCCCGCCAGCGCCCCGACTCGGACTACGCCGCCGCCATCCCGATCTTCCTGCGCAAGCTGTTGGCCGGGGAACCCATCACCATCTTTGGCGACGGGAAACAGAGCCGCGACTTCGTATACGTCAAAGATGTAGTCCGCGCCAACCTATTGGCTTCCGAAGCAAAAGCGGCAGGCGAGGTGTTCAACGTCTGCTCGGGGAGCGAGGTAAACCTGCTCGACCTTCTGGAGGAACTGTCCGAGGTCTCGCAGACCAATCCCGAGGTCCGCTTCGATGCGCCGAGGCCGGGTGATATCTACCGGTCACTGGGCAGTCCTGAGAAGGCTGCGGCAGGCATCGGGTTCCGCGTCCAAAAGCCCTTCGCTGAAGGTCTCGCAGAGACGCTGGAATGGATGAGAGCTACAGGGGCGGGGTGACCCTGCCCTTACCTTGCCAGTCACGAAAAAATCCACAAAAAGGCCACATGGTATAATCTTTTGCCTATGAACACAAACACACCTGCCATCCTCGGGGGAAAGCCCGCGTTCAACGAACGTCTGCAAATGGTAAAGCCGGTCCTGCCGACCTTTGCCGAAATCACTGAAAGTGTCAGTCGCATCCTGAACACCGGGATGATCACCAAGGGCCAGTACATGCGAGATTTCGAGAACGCGGTCGCCGAGTACCTGGGCGTGAGGAACGCCGTGGCCGTATCCTCCTGCACATCAGGCATGATGCTCGTCCACAAGTGTCTCGGGCTGACCGGGGAAGTGATCGTGCCGTCCTTTACATTCATGGCCTCCGCCAGCGCCATCGTCTGGGCAGGGCTGACGCCCGTCTTCGCGGACGTGGATCGGCGCACAAACAACCTCGACCCGAAAGCTGCCGAGGCGGCCATCACCCCCCGGACGAGCGCCATCGT
>CAZRCR010000164.1:0-5325 GCA_964598615.1 uncultured Anaerolinea sp. | reverse complement strand
CGTTAAAAGAGCAGTCAGGTGCGGATGTTAACGTAAGTATTTCGGGAAGCGAACGCCGCTTGGAGTCATATAACGAGGTGATGGTGTTTCGCGCTATGCAGGAAATCCTGGGGAACGCTGTTCACCAAAACCAGTAGACCCTTGTGAAAAACCATCTTGATATGGGAGATGTTGTCATCAAGTTATCTATGGATGATAACGGAAAGGGCTTCGATACCGACTCGCTCCAGAAAGAATCCAATCTCGGCATGAAGTTGATTAAGGAGCGTGTCGAAATGGTCGGTGGTACTTTGGAGATTGATAGCTCTCCGGGGAAGGGTGCACGTATTACCTTGTCCATCCCTGTGCAACCTTAACATAACATTACTGTAAACTCCCTGCAACGATATTTTCTTGTTATTTTAAGGTGAAACATATATAATAAACACATCTCTGGATGGCCTTCAGAGAAATCCTAAACGGAAAGGAGGTGAAACACCATGTTGTTCGCCCCTAAGGAAAAAGGCCAGGGCCTCGTCGAGTACGCGTTGATTCTTGTTTTGGTTGCTGTCGTTGTGATTGCCGTTTTGTTGATCCTCGGCCCGATCATTGGCAACGTCTTCACCAAGATCAACTCGAGCTTGGTCCGCTAGTTTTTCACGCCCTACAAGGCTGGTGGGACTCTGTATTTGCAGAGTCCCACTTTTTTTAGCAGTTATCTTTGGGGTAAGCAGCCAAGTCTTTATTTTTACTGTATAATATTTGTATACACCCAGCAGAAGGAGAATACTATGCGTCGAGGACGAATTTTCATTTACCTAGCGCTGATCGTGATAATCGTTGTGGGCGGAGGCGCGTTGTATTTGTGGACAAAGAGTCGAAATACCACAACCCCGACAACGGATGTGCAAGCAACACCACAATCCCGCTATGTTGAGATTGTTACGGCGGGGCAGAATATTTATCCTGGCACACCTATCACAGAAGATATGCTGAGTTCCATCGAGATTCCAGAGGAAAATCTGGTTGTAGGACTTTTTACTAATAAAGCAGATGTAGTGGATATGTATGCCAAGTATGCTATCACACAGGGCGTACCGATCACCCAATCGATGGTTACCATCAGCCCAGGGAATGTGAACCTGCCGGGTTCCGATTGGGCACCTTATATCCCCCAGGGACTAACAGCTGTATCCATCCCTATTTCACGCCTTTCTCTGGCTGCGTACGCAATCCGGGATGGAGATTATGTCAATATCATCGTTTCTATGCTTCTTGTTGATGTTGATCCGGCGAATCAGAGTGCGTTGCCCAACTATACAGCCGCAGTGCTTTCTCCGGGGCTTTCGGAAGATGGCAATATCCTGACTGCTCAAATTCTTTCAGGTGGTGAGGCATCCAAGGTCGGGCGCGCTGAATTGGATGAGACCCTGTCACAACCTTTGTACTTGGTTCCATCGGAAGCGCAGCGTCCACGTCTTGTTACACAAATGATTATGCAAAATGTTCAGGTTTTGCATGTAGGCTCCTTCCCTCTGCCTGGTGAAACTGTTTCCAATCAGTTGATTGCATCTGGCGGAGCTGCAACGCCCACTCCTCAGCCGACTGATGAGCAGACCGCCACTGTTATTGTCAAACCTGATATTGTGACGCTCATGGTCGCTCCCCAGGATGCTGTCATGTTGACCTATTTGATCTACAGCGGCGCCGAAATAACGCTGACTTTGCGTAATCCCAATGACCAGGAACCTGCTCCTCAGCCGGATGCAGCTACTCTGGAATATTTACTTACCCAGTACAACATACCCGTGCCTCCTAAATTGCCGTATTCAATGCAGCCGCGTTTGGATGCTTTGGTAGAGCCCGAACTGCCGAACGATACAACTACTACGAATCCATAAACCTAGTTCTGGAAAAGCTTTACATGGAGTATTTGCATGGCTGATGGCGATAAGATTCGCGTAATCATAGTGGACGATATTGCTGACACGCGCGAAAACGTACGCAAGTTGTTGCAATTTGAGTCGGATATAGAAGTTGTAGCAACAGCGCGGACAGGCCGGGAGGCAATTCAGCAGGCGCAAGATGCCAAGCCGGATGTCGTTCTAATGGATATTAATATGCCTGACATGGATGGCATCGCAGCTACGGAGGTCATCCGTCAGAAGATGCCATTCGTACAGGTGGTGATATTGTCCGTTCAGGGGGATCAGAACTACATGCGGCGTGCCATGCAGGCTGGCGCCTGCGATTTTCTTACCAAGCCTCCTATGCCTGATGAATTGGTATCTGGGATCCGTCGGGCTGGGAAGATGGCCCGGGAAGAGCGCACCAAAATTGGACAGGCCTATACAGTTGCTCCAAGTGCCGGTGCGCCTCCCACAACTGCTAGGGTTAATTCCCGCGGAAAAATTATCATGGTGTACAGCCCGAAGGGGGGAACGGGTTGTACAACTGTGGCAGTCAATTTGGCTGTTGCATTTCGTAATGAAGAGACCAGTGTTGTCTTGGTTGACGCGAATCTTCAGTTCGGAGATGTTGCCATGTTCCTCAACGAGCAGGGCAAAAATACTATTTTAGATCTTGCCCCGCGCGTGGAAGAATTGGATCCCGATGTTGTGGAAGAGGTCATGATCAAGCACGCAGGAACGGGAATTCATATTCTTGCATCGCCTTCCCGGCCTGAGTATGGGGAAAAGGTCAATGCGGAACAATTTGCCAGATTGCTACGCTATCTGCGGCAATTGTATGCTTATGTTATTGTGGATACTTGTACTTTCCTGAATGATATTACGCTGTCAGTGTTGGATGTAGCTGACTCTGTTGTTTTGATTACAACCCAGGATATTCCATCTCTTAAAAATGATCGTCTGTTTCTTGACCTTTTAACCACTTTGAGCATTCCGGTTGGTAAGGTGGCTTTTGCGATGAATAAATATGACAAACGTATTGCTGCCATTACACCGGAAAAAGTTGGCGAGAATCTAAAGCAGGAAGTAATTGCGGTGATCCCTCTTGATGAGCGGACGGTCATCCCAGCAGTGAATCGTGGTGTGCCTTTTATGGTTGATAATAAAACACAGCCGGCAGCGCGGGGAATTTATACCCTGGCTGAAGCTTTGCGGGCCAAACTTGTGAAGCAGGAAGAAGAAGCGGAAAAAGCGCCAATTAAACGGTAGTCTTCGAGCAGGAGGATGCAATGTCATTACTGAAACGTATTGAGCAAGGACAGGGAAAAGCACCAGACCAGCCGGCTGGAACCCCGCAGCAGCCATCCAGTGGCGATGCTTCGCGGTTGTCGTCCCTCCAGGCCCGGCGTGTAACTGCTCCCAGCGCGGCACCGCAGGCGGGCACCTATTTCGATCTGAAGACGCGTGTACAGAATCGTCTTTTGGCGGAACTTGACCCGTCAATGGATATTACGAAAACCGAAGATGTTCGCAAGGCAATTCAGGGTTTGTTTGAACAGATTTTGAGTGAAGAAAATATCGTACTTTCCAGGCCTGAACGGGCGCGCTTGTTCGAACAAATTTCGGCGGAAATTCTTGGCTTGGGTCCTCTGCAACCCCTCTTGGAAGATGAGTCCATTACGGAAGTAATGGTAAATGGTGCCAAGAATATCTATATCGAGCGTAAAGGTAAGATCCATCGAGTTCCTGTTACCTTTGAGAGCAATGATCACGTTATGCGTATCATCGACCGAATCGTTGCTCCGCTTGGACGTCGCATTGATGAGTCCAGCCCTTATGTGGATGCACGTCTCGCGGATGGGTCGCGCGTTAACGCTGTAATACCGCCCATTTCTCTGGTCGGACCAACCCTGACCATCCGTAAGTTTGCCAAGGTTCCAATTACCATCGAGCAGTTGGTGCAATATGGGACGCTCACGGCTGAGTCGTTACAGTTCCTGAAAGCGTGTGTGGAATCCCGATTGAATGTTGTTATTTCTGGAGGTACCGGTTCAGGAAAAACAACGCTTCTCAATATTTTGTCCGGTTTTATTCCGGGTGATGAGCGCATTCTTACAATTGAGAACGCTGCGGAACTCCAGTTGCGCCAGGAGCACGTTGTTACGTTGGAATCGCGTCCCCCCAATATTGAAGGCCGCGGTGAGATTACTATCCGACACTTGGTCATCAATGCGTTGCGTATGCGTCCGGACCGGATTATGGTAGGAGAAATTCGTGATGACGCGGCGCTTGATATGTTGCAAGCCATGAACACGGGCCATGATGGATCCACGACCACCCTTCACTCGAACTCCCCGCGTGATACGCTTGCCCGTCTTGAAACCATGACCTTGATGGCAGGTATGGAATTGCCTGTAAGGGCCATCCGTGAACAGATTTCATCTGCTATTGATCTGGTCGTTCATCAAGAGCGCATGCGTGATGGATCTCGCAAGGTTAGTTATATAACCGAAGTAAGCGGCATGGAAGGCGATGTTATTACCACGACGGATATTTTTATCTTTGAGCAGACTGGCTATGAGAACGGAAAAGTCATGGGCCGTATGCGTCCGACCGGTTTGCGGCCTAAATTCATGGAAAAGATCGAGGCTGCTGGCATTCATTTGCCGCCATCCATATTCGGTGTTGGAAATCGACAAAGATATTAGGATTAATTTGAAGCGGAAAATAGGTGCGTAATGACAGCAATGACAACTGTATTGATTGTCGGAGGCGTAGTTGCTGTAATCTTATTGGTGGTGGGGATTATCATTTCCACCACAAGCGACCGCACGCTTGTTGATGATCGCCTAAATAAATACCTTGAAGAAGGTCAAGCCAAGGATGAAGAGAAGGAGAAAAAGGCTGCCCTTACCGATTGGGTTAATAAGCGCGTGGAAAAATCCTCATTTGGGGAAAAGATCTCTCGTGAGTTAGCGCGCGCCGATATTAAATTCAAGCCAGGCGAATACATTGCACTCTATGCTATTGCAATGTTTGGTGGGGCTCTGATTGCTTTCATGTTGGGTGGACGCTTGATATATTCTGCATTGATAGGTGCGGTAATCGGTGCCTTTCTGCCGCGTGCCTATGTGAAAAGCCAGCAGAAAAAACGTCTCCAACGCTTTGATGATCAGTTACCCGATATGCTTAATCTGATGGTGAATGGTCTGAGGGCTGGTTATTCTACTTTGCAGGCAATGGAAGCTGTTAGTAAGGAATTACCACCTCCTATTTGTGATGAATTTAGACGTGTGGTTCAGGAAATGCAGTTGGGTATCCCAATGGAAAAAGCGCTTGCTAATCTGGTGCGCCGTATCCCCAGCCCGGACTTGGATTTTGTGATCACAGCTATTAACGTTCAGCGTGAGGTTGGTGGTAACTTGGCTGAGATCAT
>CAZRCR010000163.1:3569-5366 GCA_964598615.1 uncultured Anaerolinea sp. | reverse complement strand
ATCATCGAAGCCATGAAAGCCGCCAAAGCCGCCGGGGCGATCGTCTCGTTCGACCTGAACTACCGCGCCAAACTCTGGAACATCTGGGGTGGACAGGAAAAAGCCGCCTCCACCCTGGCCCGCATCGTCGAGAACGTGGACGTGCTGGTCGGCAACGAAGAGGACCTCCAGTTGGGTCTCGGCCTAAAGGGACCGGAGGTAGGTTCAAAGCCTGCCCTGAGCAAAGTCGAAGGGTCCAAGCTCGATCCCGCCGCCTTCCTGGGCATGATCGACGTGGTCGTCAAGAAATTCCCGCAGATCAAGGTTGTCGCCACCACCCTGCGCGAGGTCCACTCGACCAACCGCCATTCGTGGGGCGCGGTGGCCTGGATCAACGGACAGTCGTTCGTCTCCCCGACCTGCGAACTGGATGTTCTCGACCGCGTCGGCGGTGGGGACGGGTTCGCTTCGGGCCTGTTCTACGGCCTGCTGACTGGCGAACCGGAGCAGGAAGCGGTCAACCTGGGCTGGGCGCACGGCGCGCTGCTGACGACCTTCCCCGGCGACACGACCATGGCCACGGTCGAGCAGGTGCGAGCGTTCGCCAAAGGCGGCTCGGCGAGAATTCAACGATAAAACAGGAGGGGTGGGTCTTCAAAAACCAGTGACCGGAATACCAATCGGTCAGACCCACCCCTGCATCTTTTTTTAGCAATTCGTGCACACGTGTGCACCTACATAACCAATCATTCAACTTTTTGAAGGAGAAAAATCATGGACAAGATGAAGGCGTACGTTTTCAAGGATGTTGGCAATCTCGTTTTCGAAGAGAAACCCATCCCCCACGTGAAGGACCCGGATGATGTGCTGCTCAAAGTCAAGGCTGTGGGCATCTGCGGCTCGGACCTGAAGATCATCGAAGGCAAGCACCATTTCAAACCCAATACCGTGCTGGGACATGAGTTCTGCGGCGAGGTCGTGGAGATCGGTTCACACGTCCACCATGTCAAGATCGGCGACCGCGTGGCCATCGATAACAACATCCGCTGCGGCTTCTGCTCGTTCTGCCGCATGGGCCTCACCAGCCAGTGTGTGGACATCAAGACCAGCGCCCTGGGTGTCATGCGGGACGGCGGCTATGCCGAGTACTGTCTCGTGCCCGAGAAACAGTGCTTTGTGCTGCCCGACATCATCGACGATGTGCTCGGCACGCAGGTGGAAACCCTGGCGACCGTGGTCAACGGCATGAACACCCTGCTCATGCTGCCCTACGACTATGTCATGATCATCGGCTTCGGCCCCATCGGCTACCTGTTCGCCCAGTTCGCCAAGAACATCGCCGCCAAAGTGGCCGTGACCGAGATCGACCCGTTCCGCATCAGCGTTGCCAAGGAATGCGGCCTGACGGTCTGGAACCCGAACGAGGTGGACGTGGTCGAGAAGATCACCGACTTCACCTATGGCCGCAAAGCGGACATCGTCATCGAAGCCACCGGCAATGCCCTCGGGCAGGCACTTCAGTGTGTCACCCCCGGCGGCAAGGTTCTGCCCTTCGGCATGGACTCTTCCGTAAACCTGAACGTCGTCCCGAACGAGATCACCCGCTGGGCCACCAAGATCCTTGGCCTGTACCTCGGCCAGAACACGATGGTTCCGTCCATCCGCCTGTTCCAGGAAAACCGCCTGAACATGGGTCCCTTCTTCACCAAAGTGATCCCCTTCGATGAAGGCCTCGGCGCGTTCGACATGCTCGGTCTCGATATGAAGACCCTCCAGCATAAGCCGAAATCCGCCATGAAGATCGTGATGAAGTTCTAA
>CAZRCR010000163.1:0-3469 GCA_964598615.1 uncultured Anaerolinea sp. | reverse complement strand
GTTGCCCAGGCGATCGCCGACGAACTCGGCGTTCCGCGCGTGGTGCAAAACTATCACGAACTGCTGGCCGACCCCGAGATCGAAGCCGTGTTGATCGCCACCAGCACGCCGACCCATCCGCAGATCGTCAAAGACGCCGCGTTGGCCGGGAAGCAGATCTTCTGCGAAAAACCCCTGGCGATGGATCTGGGCGAGATCGATGACGCCCTGGCTGTGGTCTCGAAAGCCGGTGTCAAGCTGCAGGTCGGGTTCAACCGCCGCTTTGACAAGAATTACAAACAGGTGCACGAGATCGTCGCCTCCGGCGAGATCGGCCGCCCCTGCATCCTGCACATCGTCAACCGGGATCCGGATTTCCCCAGCATGGAATTCCTGCGCGCCTCGGGCGGCATGTTCCTCGACCTGGGCATCCATGACCTGGACATGATCCGTTACCAGATGGGCGAGGTGGAAGAAGTGTATGCCACCGGCGCAGTGCTGCTCAAAGACGAGTTGAAGGAATTTGGCGACATCGACACCGGGCTGATCCTGCTCAAATTTGCCAACGGGGCAATGGGCACGATCGACAACAGCCGCAAGTCGGTCTACGGGTACGACCAGCGCCTGGAGATCTTCTGCTCGAACGGTACGGCCATGATGGAAAACGAGAAAGAGACCACGGCGGTGAAGGGCAATCCGAGCGGATTCACGTCCGCAAAACCGCCCTACTTCTTCATGCAGCGTTATGCCCCCTGCTACGTGGAAGAGGTTCATCAGTTCGTGGAATGCGTGCGCGAGAACAAACCCACCCCCACCACCGGTGCGGACGGTCGCGCGGCGGTCGTGCTTGGATATGCAGCCATCAAATCGCTGCGTGAGAACCGGCCTGTAAAGGTAAGTGAGATCGGGTAGACCGACCATGGACGGTAGACCGTGGACGATCAAAGCAATCACGGTCTATCGTCCATCGTCCATGGTCAAAAACGGTCCATCGTCAACTAAAGGTTTCAACCAGTGACTCTCTTATCGAACCAACGCGTGCCCTCTGAAGCCGAATACCTGAACTGCATCCGCTGTGGACTGTGCCTGTCCGTCTGCCCGACATACCGGGAGTATCTCAGCGAGACCGCTTCGCCGCGCGGACGGGTGGCGCTGGCACGCAAAGGTCTGCAGGGCGACCTGCAACTCAGCCCCAACCTGTCCGAGCAGATGTATGCCTGCCTCGACTGCATGGCCTGCAACGACATCTGCCCGGTGGGCATCCGTCCCGCGGACCTGGCGCTGGAAATGCGCGACCTGCAGGAACAGCTCAAACCCGCAAAATGGAAAAAAACGCTTTTCGGCAGTCTCATCCCACAGCCCAAACGCATGGAAACCGCCACCTGGCCGTTGCGCGTGTACGAAAAACTGGGCATCCGCCGCCTTGTCTATGCCCTGGGGCTGCGCAAACTGCTCCCCGGCCAACTGCGCGATATGGAAGCCATGCTGCCCCACCTGCCCCAGCGTCCGCTGCGGCAAGTACTACCTGAAATTACCCAAGCACAAAATGAAAGCAATTATCGGATTGGATTTTTCCTGGGCTGTGCCCAGAGCCTGATGTTCGCGGACGAGAGCGCCGCCACCGTGCGGGTGTTGGCCCGCAACGGCTGCACCGTGCTCACCCCAAAAGAGACCGTCTGCTGCGGAATGCCCGCCCTGGGCTACGGACGGGTTGATCTGGTACAGGAACAGGCACGCATCAATATTGCCCTGTTCGAGAAAACGGGCGTGGAAACCGTCGTCACCGACTGCGCCACCTGTGGCTCCACGCTGAAGGATTACGGCAAACTGCTCGCCGGTGACCCGGCCTGGGCAGAGCGGGCCGCCGCGTTCAGCAAAAAGGTCCGGGATGTGAGCGAGTTCCTGATGAGCATCCCGCTCGAAAAACCGGCCGGACGCGTCGAGGCACGCGTCACCTATCACGACCCGTGCCACCTGCGCCGCGGGCAGGGCGTGTGGAAACAGCCGCGCGAACTGCTCAAGTTGATCGATGGGCTGGAGTTCGTCGAACTCCCCGAAGCGGACTGGTGCTGTGGTTCGGCAGGCAGTCAGCTCATCACGCACTACGAGACATCGCTCAAGGTGCTCGAGCGCAAGACTGACAACCTCGCCAGCACGCAGGCCGGCTACATCGCCTCTGGCTGTCCGGGTTGCCAAATGCAGTTGAACGTGGGCGTGCGCCGCGCCGGGCTGGACGTGCAGGTCGTTCACCCGATCGCGCTGCTGGATAAAGCCTATCGTAGTGGCGACTTTAGTCGCCTTCCTGAAGGAACGACTGAAGTCGTTACTACGGTCAAAGAGAAGAAATAATGGATAAAAACATCCTCATCCAACTCGAGAAGATCACCGGCAAGGGCGGTGTACTGACCAGCCCCGAAGACCTGGCCGTGTACGGCTACGACGGCACCTTTGAAGACCACCGCCCGGACGTGGTCGTCCTGCCGCAGACCACCGAACAGGTCAGCCAGATCGTGGCGCTGGCCGCGGCGGAACGCATCCCGCTGGTGACACGCGGCATGGGGTCGGGGCTGGCCGCCGCCTCGGTGCCCTTCCAGGGCGGGATTGCGCTGGCCATGACGCGCATGAACCGCATCCTGGAGATCGACCAGGTCAACGCCACGGTACGCGTCGAAGCAGGCATCGTCACCGCGGACCTGCAAACGGCAGTGGAAAAACTCGGGCTGTTCTATCCGCCCGACCCGTCCAGCATCCGCCATTCGACCATCGGCGGGAACATCGCCTGCAATGCAGGCGGGCCGCGCTGCCTGAAATACGGCGTGACCGGCGACTATGTCCTCGGCCTGACCGTGGTGCTGGCCGACGGGCGCGTCATCACGACCGGAGGCAAGCTCATCAAGGACGTGGTCGGCTACGACCTGAACGCCCTGTTCACCGGCTCCGAAGGGACGCTGGGCGTCATCACCGAAGCCCTGCTGCGCCTGACGGCCAAGCCGAAGTTCGCCCGCACTGCCCTGGTGGAATTCACCGCGCTGGAAGATGCCTCCCGCACGGTGAATGCCATCCTTTCGGCGGGCATCGTCCCGGCCACGCTGGAACTGATGGACGAGACCGCCATTGCCTGCATCGAGGAAGCCCTGCACCTGGGCCTGCCGCTGGATGTGGAAGCCACCCTGCTGATCGAGACCGACGGTGCGGACGAAGCTTCCGTCCTGCGGGAGATCGAAGCAGTGGCAGGCATCTGTCGGGAAAACGGGGCACGGCAGGTCAAAGTGGCGCAGAACGAGAGCGAACGCGCCAATCTCTGGAAGGCCCGTCGTTCCGTCTCCCCGGCGCTGGCGCGCAAGGCTCCCAACAAGCTGGGCGAAGACATCACCGTGCCGCGTAGTGCCATCCCGGAGGCCGTGCGCCGCCTGAAGGCCATCAGCGCCAAATACGGGCTGCCGATCGTGGTCTTCGGTCACGCCGGGGACGGCAACCTGCACCCCAACAT
>CAZRCR010000162.1:0-5367 GCA_964598615.1 uncultured Anaerolinea sp. | reverse complement strand
TGCCGCTGGCTGCCACGCAGGTTGAAGGCCAGGCTCGCCTTGTCATTCTCGAAACGGCAATCGCCTTCTGTACTGTTGCGCGGTAGTTCCACGCCCTTGCCAAATGGGATAACCAGCCCTTCCTCGTGCAGTTCGCCGCTGGCGAAATCCATGGTATAGACGAAAACATTTCCAGCATAGCCGAGGTCGGCAATGGTGGCCGAAAAAAAGCGCTGTGGACTAAAAACGGCATAATAGTCCCAGCGCTTGATGCGAAAGTGCTGCAAAGGGCGCAGCGCATAGAATCGGGCGGACTCGAGATTGCAGTCCAGGATGGGCTGGCGCGCCCAGCCAATTTGCGCCAGGCTGCCATCGGGGTTCAACGGGCCAGATTGGGTCAGTTCAGTTTGCATGGTTCCTCCGATAGTTCGAGTGTAGTGCGAATACCGGACGATGTCAACGCTTGACGTTATAATTTGCCCATGACATCACTCCGCATCGGCATCGACATCGGCGGGACGTTCACCGACTTCGTCATCTATGAGCCAGTATCCGGTCAAATCCGGACCTTCAAACTGCTCTCCACTCCCCATGCTCCCGAGGAAGCGGTACTGGCAGGATTGACCTCGATTTTTGAAGAACACAAAACATCACCAACGATTCCCGACTTACAATTTGCGACGATCATCCACGGCTCGACCGTGGCCACCAACGCCCTGTTGGAACGCAAAGGCGCGCCGACCGCGCTCGTCACCACGCGCGGCTTCCGCGACGTGCTCCAGATCGGACGCCAGAACCGTCCTGCCTTGTACGATTTCTTCGCCGACCCGCTTCCGCCGCTGGTGCCATCCGAATTACGCTTCGAAATGAATGAGCGCGTCGACCACGATGGGAATATTTTGCAGCCGCTCGATGACGCTGATATAGATATTTTGGTCAAGAAAATCAAAAAACAAAAAACAAAATCTGTTGCCGTTTGCCTGCTGTTTTCCTTCCTCCATCCAGAGCACGAACAGCGCATCGGCAGGAAACTCCGCGAAGCCGGCTATCTCGTATCTCTCTCGTCCGAGATCATCCCCGAATACCGTGAATACGAACGCACCAGCACCACGGCGGTCAACGCCTACGTCTCGCCGGTGATGGACCAATACCTGAGCAATCTCGAAGCTAGGCTACCCGAGGGTGCCAGCCTGCGGGTCATGCAGTCCAATGGTGGGAGCATTTCCCCGGCCCAGGCTCGCCGTGAAGCCGTGCGCTGTATCCTGTCCGGCCCGGCGGGCGGCGTGGTTGGGTGCGAGTATGTCGGGAAAAATGTGCTCAACGAGGTGAAACTCATTACCTTCGACATGGGCGGCACATCCACCGATGTATCCCTGATCGACGGCAAACCGCAGATCACCACCGAAGCAACTGTCAGCGGCTGCCCGATCCGTGTGCCCCTGCTCGACATCCACACTATCGGCGCGGGAGGCGGCTCCATCGCCCGCGTGGACGAAGGCGGAGCACTGCGTGTGGGGCCCGAATCGGCGGGTGCGGACCCGGGTCCGGCCTGCTATGGGCGCGGCGTTCTCGCCACTGTGACCGACGCGAACGTCGTCCTGGGGCGCATCCCCCATGAGCACTTCCTGGGCGGACAAATGCCGCTTGACCACGACCGCGCCCATGCTGCCCTGGGGCAACTGGGCCGCGACCTCAACCTGTCAGCAGAACAGGCCGCTTTAGGCGTGGTGGCCGTGGCCAACGCCCACATGGAACGCGCCCTGCGCGTCATCTCCGTCGAGCGCGGACACGACCCGCGCACCTTCAGCCTGCTCTCTTTTGGCGGTGCAGGCGGATTGCACGCTGCCGATCTGGCGCGCGGACTGGGCATCCCGCGCGTGCTGGTCCCACCTCTGGCATCGACCTTGTCCGCGTTCGGGATGTTGGCCGCGGATGTGGTCAAGGATTACACGCTGACGGTCATGCTGTCCGGCGACACCCCCATCGAGGAGATCGCATCAAAGCTGGAAGTGCTCTACCAGCGCGGCCGCCGCGACCTTCTGGACGATGGGGTTCCTGCCAGAGACATCCGCATCGAACGCTTCCTCGACATGCGCTACCGTGGTCAATCCTATGAGTTGATCGTCCCGTTCAGCAACGCAGTCTTCAGCGAATTCCACAAACTGCATGAATATCAGTATGGTTACGCGAAATATAGCGCGCCAGTCGAAATCGTCAACTTACGGGTACGCGCCATCGGTCAGGTCACTCCCCCGCCCCTCGTTGCAGAGCAGGATCAGGGCGATGCCCCGAGCTTGTCGAAGGGTCCCGATCCGAGCGGAGCGCTGCTCGAAAAGCGGAACGTGCTCTTTGCACAGGGTAAACTGTCCACGCCGCTGTATCGGGGCGAAGCGCTCCAGCCGGGCAACCGGTTGACGGGTCCGGCCGTGATCGTCCGTTCGGATACCACCATCCTGCTGAGTCCGTCCGACCAGGCCAGCGTCGATAAGTTTGGCAACCTGCTCATCGAGGTGGGCGCATGACCTACGACCCGATCAAACTCGAGATCTTCAAACACCTTTTCGCCGCCGTGGCCGAGGAGATGGGGACGGTGCTGCGCAAGTCGAGTTACTCGCCCAACATCAAGGAGCGGCGGGACTTCTCGTGCGCCCTGTTCGACGCCCAGGGCCGGATGGTGGCGCAAGCCGCGCACATCCCGGTCCATCTGGGAGCCATGCCGCTGTCGGTTAAAGCCGCCGTGGAACGCTTCGGCGCCGACCTGCGCCCCGGCGACCTGATCGTGCTCAATGACCCGTTCCGCGGCGGCACCCACCTGCCGGATATTACGATGGTTTCTCCTGTTTACGAGGACGGGGCGAATCATCCTTCGCCGCTACTCGGGTTTGTGGCCTCCCGCGCCCACCACGCTGACGTGGGCGGGATGACGCCAGGATCCATGTCAGTAGCACGCGAGATCTACCAGGAGGGGCTCATCATCCCGCCGGTCAAACTGGTACGCGGCGGCGAGATGGACCGGGATATTCTGGATCTGATCCTGAGCAACGTACGCACGCCGGAGGAACGTCACGGCGACCTGCTGGCCCAGATGGCCGCCAACCGGCGCGGGTCCGACCGGCTGCTGGACCTGGTAACGCGCTACGGTCTGGATGAAGTGGATGATGCGATGGGCCAACTCCTGGCCTACACCGAACGCATGACCCGCCGCCTGCTGGCCTCCCTGCCCGACGGGACCTACCGCTTCTCGGATGTGCTCGACGATGACGGTGTGAACGACACGCCCATCCCAATCGTGGTCGCAGTGACCATCGCGAGCGAAGAAGCAACCGTGGACTTCACCGGCTCGGCTCTGCAACAGCAGGGCAGCGTCAACGCCGTGGAGGCCATTACCCTGTCCGCGGTCTATTACGTGTTCCGCTGCCTGCTCGGTCTGGATGTGCCCAACAACACCGGATGTCTGGCACCCATCCGGGTCATCGCTCCCGTCGGGACGGTGGTCAACGCCCGGCCGCCCGCTCCGGTGGCCGGGGGCAACGTGGAAACATCCCAGCGCATTGTAGATGTGCTGCTCGGCGCGCTGGCCCAGGCCTGCCCGCAGAAAGTCCCCGCGGCGAGCCAGGGAACGATGAATAATGTCACCATCGGAGGTTCCGCCCCCATACAGTCCCCCCATTTTCCGGGGGAAAATGGGGGGACGCGAAGCAGGGGAGCCTTCGCTTACTACGAAACCATCGGCGGCGGGACCGGGGCGCGGCCCAACGCGGACGGCGTCTCTGCCATCCATTCGCATATGACGAACACGCTCAACACGCCGGTCGAGGCACTGGAATACGCCTACCCGCTGCGCGTCCGCAGATACTCCATCCGTGACAAGTCCGGCGGGAAGGGACAATTCCGCGGCGGGGATGGGATCGTCCGCGAGATCGAAGTGCTGACCGATTGTCAGGTAACCCTGCTGACCGAGCGCCGCGTCCACGCCCCATACGGGCTGTCAGGCGGCAAATCCGGGAAGCGCGGCGAGAACATCCTCATCCGGGACGGGGAGGAGAGTCCGCTGCCGGGCAAAGGGTCCGTAGACCTGAAGGCTGGTGACATCCTGTCCATCCGCACGCCGGGCGGAGGCGGGTATGGAGTAAAATCCGGGTGATGGAACTTTGGACCGATTTTCCGCTTGCTTTGGCCGTTGACGATGTTCTGCACGGCGAGGGAGCCAATCCTGAAAAAAGGCGTCCGGCGCTTGTACAAGCTGCCGAGGATGCGCTGCGCCTGGGAGTACCCATCCTGCAGCCCGCGGCGGCGATCCGAGAGATTGCCGTCCGGGAGCACCGCCACGACCGGGTCGTGCTTGAAAATGGGAGCCAATTGACCGGTCCGTTGGCAGCGCAGTTCCTGGCGGGCGCAGAACGGATCGCGGCAGTCGTCTGCACCATCGGACCGGGAGTGGAGCAACTGTCCGCAGCGCAGGAGAACCTGATCCTGACGCTGGCACTCGATGGTTTGGGTAACGCTGCCGTGGAAGCGGTCGGCCAGCAGGTATGTGAACGGCTCGGGAAGCAGGCGCAGGCTGCCGGTCTGACAACATCTACGCCGCTCAGCCCCGGCGAGCCGGATTGGCCCGTGGATGTGGGTCAGCCGCAGATCTTTTCGCTGCTGGCTCCCGGTCCGACAGGCGTGCGGCTGACTGAAAGCGGAATGATGGTTCCTAAGAAGTCCATTTCGTTCGTGGTCGGGATCGGTCCGCACATGGAGCAAGCCGACCTGTGCGCCCTGTGCAGTATGGGAGAAAGGTGTCGCCACCGTCATGCCTGATTTTCAAGTGGACTTCCAACCTGTTGGGCGACGCGGCACGATCCGCCCCGGTCAGACCCTGCTCGAAGCGGCCCAGGCCGCCGGGGTGGGACTGGCGTCCGTCTGCGGCGGGGCGGGGACTTGCGAGGAGTGCCGGGTGCGGGTCGTGACCGGGAACCTGTCTGCCCCAACCCTGATCGAGGAGGCTGCCCTGGGCACGGAGGCGCTCGCTGCAGGCTGGCGGTTGGCCTGCCAGGCCGAGGCAGTGAGTGACGTCAAACTGCACATCCCGCCCGAATCGCTGACCGCCGCCCAACGCTTGCAGACCGAAGGCCAGGAAGCTGGCATTATCCCTGACCCGATTGTGCACACACCCGAAGCATACGGGTTGGCAGTGGATATCGGCACCACCAAGCTGGCCGCGTATCTCGTGCGCCTTGAGACCGGGGAGACCGTTGCCAAAGCTGCCGCCATGAACCCGCAAGTGGCCTATGGTGAAGATGTGGTCAGCCGCATCACCTACGCCGGGCGCGAAGCGGATGGGGCCAAACGGCTCCAATCCGTACTTGTGGACGCGTTGAACGGGTTGCTGGCGCAGATGTG
>CAZRCR010000161.1:3585-5382 GCA_964598615.1 uncultured Anaerolinea sp. | reverse complement strand
GCCCTGCACGCGGCTGGCAAAGACCCGGGCATTTCCCTGGCCTACGGGGTCACGTTTGTGGCTTCGGGCGCGGTCAGCGTGCTGGGCACTTTCTTCACCCTGTGGATCGTCACCTATGGCACCACCCGGGCCGGGTTGACCAGCGCTGAGGCGCTGGCACGCGCCGGGATGATCATCGGCATTTCGCAGATGATGGGCTTGATCGCCTCCCCGATCTTTGGCGTCCTTTCGGACAAGATCGGACGCGTCCGGGCGGTCGTTCTGGCTACCTCCCTGACGGCGGTCGTTTTTACTGCCACCCTGCTGATCTCCAACCCGCTCAGCGGTATCATGATCGTGCTCGGCCTGTTCCTGGGTTTCGTGCAGATCAGCGGCATCATCACCGGCGGGGCGCTCGTGGCCCAGCAGGCGCCCGAATCGGTGCGCGGCTCGGTGATGGGCTTCTACGGTTTTTGCGGTGCGCTGGGTATCATGCTGGCTTTCCTGCTCGGCGGCTGGCTGTTCGACTATTGGATCTACCAGGGGCCCTTCGTGCTCTCCGCCATCCTGTGTGCGGCTGTGGCGCTCTGGGGCTTGCTGGTCAATAAGAAAATCAAAAAGGAGACTGCGTAATGGAATACACCCTTGGACTCGCCCTGACAGACTATATTCCCAACCTTGCGTTCCTGATCGGTTCCCTTTTCCTCGTGCGGACCGTGATCCTGGCACGCGGTAAACCCTGCTCGCGCATGTGCATGGCCGGTTCGCTCCTGGTCTTCTCCGGCGGCATCCTCAAAGCGACCTGGAAACTGGTCTACACCCTCGGCATTGCTGACATCCAGTGGATGAGCCAGATCCAGTTCATCCTGCTCGCCCCCGGTTTCCTGGCTTTGCTGGTAACCGCTATTATGCTGGCGCGCACCAAGCCTTTGAAGGCCCCTGCCATCACCCTGGCAATTGCGCCCTGGAAGATCCCCCTGCTGGCCATCATGACCCTCTCCAGCCTGGGTGCACAGGGCATTCTCACTTTCATCTCCTTCAAGCGCAAGGTTCCGCTGGCCGCTTCCCTGTTCATTGTCGCGGTGTTGTGCATGCTCGGCATGTCTGGCATGGCCAGCGGCAGTGAGCAGACCGTTGCCACCCAGTGGATCGAAGAGATCATGAACTCCATCGGTCAGATCTCGTTTGCCGTGGCATGCTGGTTGCTTTACCGCAACTACGCGGCTGAAATGACCTCCTGAGATAAAGAAGCCATGGATACCAAAAAGCTCAAGAAAAAATACGGCAAACAATACGGTTACGAAGTCCTGTTCAAGGGTCAGGACGCGCGCCCTACGGGGAAGACGGGTGTGATCATTGCAGAGAGCGGCCTGCCGGAAAAATACGAGTTTCCGTTCTACAGCCGTTTCATGGAACACGTTTTCCATTACACCCTGCCTGCCTTCCTCACAAAAATGATCCTGGCTGACAGGGGGATCGGGTTGATCGATCCCGACCATGCCCTGGCACGCGAGGCATTCACTCCCAACCAGTTGGTGGATTCCCTCGGTTCCACGGTCAACCGGGAGGGGAAACCCTACACGGAATGTAATATCAAATGGGTGCCTCCGGCCAACAAAAAGAATCCCTGGGACCACGGTTATTTCCTTTATATAGGGGATGGCCCCAATGGAAGCCCGGATGTGTGCGACAAAGTAGGGGCAAAGATCGCTGGATGGTACTACGGCAGGCTGATCCCTGAAAAGAAAGTCGCCTGGCGCAGCCAACTGCGTAAAGTGTATGACGAGGCGGTCAAGGAACTCGGCAAGCGTTTCCCGG
>CAZRCR010000161.1:0-3485 GCA_964598615.1 uncultured Anaerolinea sp. | reverse complement strand
CAACTGCGTAAAGTGTATGACGAGGCGGTCAAGGAACTCGGCAAGCGTTTCCCGGGGGCAGAATTCCGAAATGCTTTCTATATGGACCGGGAATCTGTTCGCCAGGCCGTGGAGGAGTTGTTGGCTCGCGGCTGCCAGACCATCGTTTACCAGAGCATCAACTGCCCGCTCTACAGCGATTTCGAGGATTACGGCTATGCCCTGACGCTTGTCCACGAACTGGTCAACGGGCGAGCCCGCATCATCATGGCTGACCAGCTCGGCAACCAGGCTTCGTACCGGGAAGCCTACTGCCAGATCCTGCGCAACCAGTTGCAGGCCCTGCCCCGCTCAGCCAAAGTACTGGTCATCCTTTCCCGCCACGGGCACCCGTTCAAGAAAGAGACTCAGGACCTGCGTGCCCACCTGTACCGGGAACCCCTCGAAGCCGGTATCCGCACCGTGATGTCCACCTGGGAAGGAGAATGGAATCTGGTCTGGTCATCAGATGAATATGCCGACGAATACTGGGATCCGAAACACAAAAAGTTCGGTACGCATGATGCTTACCATCTGGCTATCAACAATGGCTATGACTATGCTATCGAACTGCCGACCGAGTTTCCGGCTGAGAATACCGACCTGATGATCTTCCATGCCATGAAGAAGTTCTCCGCTTTTCCCGAGTACGACTACAACGCGCCTGTTTCCTATCCGAACTGGGAGGAACCTCTGGTGCGGGCCTTCAGCGAAGGCAAAACCACAGGCATCTACGCCGGTTGCCCGGTCGGACCATACCGCAGATATGTGGTGGACTCGGTAGTCGCCTCGATCAGCGACGTTTTGAAGTAAAAATCACAGGGCAAATATGCCCCAAATCTTTGGAGGAAGCATGTGTAATCGTTTTGAAAACAAAGTAGCCATTGTGACCGGCGCGGCGTCCGGAATCGGTCGTTCGGCGGCCGTCATGTTCGGGCGCGAGGGCGCCAAAGTGACCATCTGCGACGTCAACATGGACGGCATCGCCGAGACCGAGCGCCTGGTCAAAGAGACCGGAGCCGAGTGTCTAGCGGTGAAAGTCAACGTCCGCTCGCAGGAAGAAATCGAAGCCTGCATCCAGGCCACGGTCGAGAAGTTCAGCACGGTTGACATCCTGGTCAACAACGCCGGGACCGGGCAGTTCGTCCCGTTCGCCATGATGGAAAACGAAGAGTACGACCGGGTGATGGAGATCAACGTGCGCGGCATCTTCTTCTTCAGCCGCGCCGTATTGCCCATCATGATGGACAAGGACTACGGCAAGATCGTCAACATCACGTCCATCATGGGCGAGGTGGCCGGTCAGGGACAGTCCATCTACAACACCAGCAAGGGCGCCGCCAAGATGATGACCCAGGGCATCGCCGTGGACTGTTCTGGCTACCATATCAACGTCAATGCTGTGGCCCCCGGCATGGTACTGACGGGTCTAACCCACAACATGCTGGGTGATCAGCACCAAGTACAGTACTTCCTAGAGAAGATCCCCCAGCGCCGCATCGGCGAGCCGGATGATATTGCCAATGCCATCCTGTTCCTTGCCAGTGATGCCGCATCCTACATTCACGGCACCACCCTGCACGTGGATGGCGGCATGATGTGCACACGCATGTAAAGAAATCTGTTCCCGATATTCAAATCACCCGGCTCACACCGGGTGATTTTTTGTTGAAAAAGAACACACAAAACACATAATTCCTCCACAGGTATATCACCTTGTTATTTACATCCCTGGATAAACTGAGCACAATCTCCTCACCTCGAAAGGATAAGTTCATGAGCAAAATGCCGGGTGTTCTCTCGAAATTGTCAGATCGTCTCAACCAACCTGGGGGAATATTTCAGAAAATAAAAGCTTTCTTTTCCAAATTCAAGCAAAGCAAATTCGCCCAAAAATTTTCCCTTGTTTTCGATCGAACACCCAAAGCCATTCGCTGGGGATTGTTGGCTGTTCTTATCCTGGCAGTCGCTTTCGGTGGATACAGTATTTTCAAAAACAATTCAGGGACTGCTTCCACAGAGAGTGGAGGAGAATTGCAGACCACGGTCGTTCGGACAGGCAGCATCATCCTAAGCGCCAGCGGGACCGGAACCCTGGTTCCTGTTACCGAACGCTCGATTGGTTTCGATACTTCCGGTGAAGTGATCGAGGTTCTTGTCAGCGCGGGCGATGAAGTCGAGGAAGGCACCCTCTTGGCAAGGTTGGATGATACGGAACAACAGCGCAAACTGGAAGAAGCAGAACAGACCCTGCGCGAAATGACATCTGCAGCATCGATCGCGATCGCCCAGCAAGATGTTGTGAATGCAGAAGATAACCTCTATGATGCCCAGGTGGCAGTCAATACGCTAACCTATTGGTACGATGAAGCGGTCATTGCCAACGCACAAGCCACTTACGTACTGGCTCTAGCGCAGTTGGAAAAAGCGCAGGACGCGTATGACAAAGTCGCAAATGAATCTGAAACCGACTCAGGTCGCGCCCAGGCATATAAAACACTTTATGCCGCCCAGCAAGCTGTCGATACAGCATCTTATTATGTCAATATCTATTCTTCCAAACCCAATCAGCGCCGTATAGACGAAGCCAATGCCAACCTCGCGCTGGCAGAAGCCCAACTCCAGGAAGCCAAATACTACCTGGCGGCCCTGCAAGGAGAAGAAGTCCCTGAGGATGCAACTGGTTCCAGTCTGGAAAACCTGCGTCAGGCCCAGCAAAATGTAGAAGATGCCAAAGCTGATCTGGAAGCCACCAACCTCTACGCCCCCTTTGCCGGGACGATCATGTCCGTGGATATTTCTGCAGGGGATACCGTCGGCACCGGCTCGGTCATCACGATTGCCGATCTCAGCCAGGCAAACATTGAATTCTACATGGACTCGGAAGATTGGACGAACACCAAGGTTGGCTATGAGGTTGAGGCCACATTCGATGCCCTTCCCGACCAGGTATTCACGGGCATCGTTACCGAAGTTGAACCTGGACTTGTCAGCGTGTCGGGGCTATCCATGGTCAAAGGCATGATCGAACTCGATCAGTCCTTCGACGAAATCCAAATACCGTCGGGAGTCAGTGTGGCAGTGGAAATAATCTCCGGGCAGGCAAAGAATGTGCTGGTGGTCCCGGTGGAAGCTCTCCACCAGTTGTCTGACGGAAGTTATGTCGTCTTCGTAATGGAAAGCGGGTCACCCAAAATGCAGATTGTGGAAGTCGGCCTGACGGATGGCACCTACGCTGAAATCATATCCGGCTTGCAGCAGGGTGACGTTGTCACCACTGGCGTGGTGGAGACACAGGAATGACGGCCTCACGCACCATCATCGAAACTGTCGATCTGACCAAGACCTATGGCATGGGTGATGCCGTTGTGGCCGCGCTGGATGGAGTCAGCATCCAGATCAAGGCTGGTGAATTTGTCGCCATCATGGGGCCTTCCGGCTCCGGGAAAAGCACACTGACGAACATC
>CAZRCR010000160.1:0-5386 GCA_964598615.1 uncultured Anaerolinea sp. | reverse complement strand
AGGGACTGGATCAGGGCGTTGAACAGTTCCGGGAAGATCATGTTGCCGCTGGCGGACATGTCAGACGCTTGACCGCCGGAGGTATCGGTAGTGCCATTGCCAGGCATGGCAGGCGGCTGACCACCGGAATTGTCCGTGGTGCCGCCGGGAGCCGCGGGGGGCTGTCCACCGGAATTATCCGTGGTACCGTTACCGGGCATGGCAGGCGGCTGACCGCCGGAGTTGTCTGTGGTGCCGTTGCCGGGAGCCGCGGGGGGCTGGCTGCCAGAGCTGTCCGTTGTGCCGGGATTGCTCATGGAAAGGCCCAGTTCCTGCATGATGGTGGCGGCTGTTTCCTGGGTGATCTGCATAGCAGCGATGGCCTGCAGTTGGGCATCCGTCATATTGGCCTGGATCTGCTCCACGAGCGCATCGATCTGGGACTGTGTATCAGTGCCGGTTGTATCGGTGCTACTTTGTCCTGCGGATGGCATTGCACTCTGGCTGAGAGTCTGGAGTTGCTGCCAGAGAGGCAGGAGCACTGTGGCCTGTTCCTTCGTGAAGGCCTGGTCCGTGCCGGACAGCTTGAGACTGCCCAGGATCAACTGAAGCTCGACGGATGCAGCGTTTTCATACGATGCGTCCAGCCGGATCGTGGAGGGCTGAACCTCGACCGAAGTGGTGGACGTTACCGTTTCCGGAGTGGATGCGGCATCTGTCGTCGAAGTCCCTGCGGAGGTCGCGCCTGTGCAGGCCGACAGCGCCAGGGTGGCAATTACGAGCAAAGAGAGAAAGAGGGGGAGAAGTCGCTTGGTCATATTTGTCCTTTTGGATCGGAGTGTTGACCCCAGTGTAGACCATTGCCGGGAATTCCCCGAGTGTCCCCCGTCATGATTAAACCATTTTTCCCATGACAGCGGTCATGTCTGGAAAAGAAACAGCCCGGACATCGGTCCGGGCTGCTGCGCTCAGGCTTTTCCCCGCCGCCTGAGCTGGACGATGATCACGCCCGCAAAGACCAGCGCCAGGCCGAGCAGGTCCTTGCCGGAGAGCGTCTCGCCCAGGAAGAGCAGGGACAGGACCGCGATCTGCGGAAGCATCAGGCTGTTGAGAATGGACGATTCGACTGCCGTCAGCGTGCGCAGGGTCACGTTCCAAAGGGTGAACGTCACGGCGGTGTTGATCACGGCCAGCCAGGCGATGATCAGCCAGTCCGTGCCAGTGGGATGACCGAAGCCCTGGGTCGCACCGCCGATGACCAGCATCAGCGCCGCGCCGATCCCCATGCTGACGAAGGTGACGATCAGCGGCGGGATGGACTGCCCGCGGTTGACCTTGCGCCCGAACAGGCCCGAAGCCACGTTGCCCGCCATGCAGGCCGCGGCGAAGAGCAGACCGATGACCTGTCTGTGCTCGAGGGCGATGGGCAGGAAGTACACGCCCATGCCGACCGCGCTGAGACCCACGCCGATCCATTGCAGGGAGGTGGGGCGTTCCTTGAGCAGGAACATCCCGCTGATGGCGATGAAGACCGAGGTCAGGTTCAGCACCAGGCTGACCATGGCCGAGGGCAGGTAATCGAGGCTGACGTACATCAAGCTCTGGGTCACTGTGTAGAGCACCACCCCGAGCAGGGACAGGTTGACCCATTCACGGGCGGTCAGGTTCTTCAGGGCGGCGCGCTGTTTCGGGTTGAACAACACGAACGGCACGAGGCACAGGAAGGCCAGCGCGTAGCGCATTCCGGCAAAGGAGATGGCGGGCAGGTCGCCGCGCAGGCCGATCTTGATCAGCACCCACGAGGTGGACCAGAGAAAGGTCACGAAGATGGCTTGCAGGATGGCGGTGAGGCGGGGGGATGGTTTCATGGTTTTGTGTCGTTGCGAGGAGCGTCTTGCCCCCGCAGGGGGAAGCGACGAAGCAATCTCCTGTTTGCAGGTTTTACCACAGGTAAGGCAGATACGAAAGCCCGGAGAAGACTCCGGGCCGGTTTGGGGCTAGGGTTCGGTCTATTATATTTCATCGTACAGGTCATTCCATTCCGGGTTGAGACTGTTGATCAGGTCGATCTTCTTCTGGCGGGAACCGCCTTTGATCTGTTTCTCGCGTGCAATAGCTGAATTGATGTTATCCCCGAATTCGTAATAGACCAGCTTGACCACGTTATACCGTTTGGTGAATATCCCGCCCAGCCCGGACCTGTGCTCGTAGGCGCGGCGTTTCAGGTTGTTGGTCACACCGGTATACAGCTCGCGGTTGTTGGAGTTGGTCATGATGTAAACGGCATATTCTTTGGAAGCCATAACTTCGTTTCCTCATGTCGTTGCGAGCGAAGCCCCGAAGTGGCGAAGCGAAGCAATCTCATGGCGTCTGTAAGTTCTGCGTTGGATGTGCAAGGAGATTGCTTCGTCGCCGCCCAAGACCGGCGGCTCCTCGCAACGACAGGAACTTGGCAGGATGGCAGTGAAGAGAGATGGTTTATATCTTATTTGTTTTGGGGATAGCCTTTGCTCTTGCGTTGATAATCTCTAGTATTTCGTCATATGATAGATTCTTGAGTTCATGAATGCTTTCTTGGTTAAATGCACCCATCGAGATTGCAAGTAATACAGATAATATCTCTTTTCTTTTTGTATTATCAAAATTTTTCCCATTTGTTACATCATGGTATACAGTTGCCATAATCTCCCACTCTGCTAGTTCTCTATCTGGGTGTACATCGCGCTGGAAATTTTCGATAAATTCTTCAAGTGATTCGTCGAGTAAACTCCCAAAAGTCTGATAAACCAGACGAAGTCTTACCAATATATTTTGAGGTAGCTCTTTATGCCGGATTTCAGCAGGGAGTAAATCGCCCACTCTTGTCTTCACTATTTTCCCATTTTTGATAATGTTTTCAAAGTAAAGTCTACTTAGCAGGGATCTATAAATATCTGGGCGAATTTGTTCCAGTAGTTTCAGAGCAATTTCCGGTATGCTTAATTTGTCGGCAAGCAAAGCAATTTTGTCAGCTAATGTCGGGCTAAACTTGGCAATTTCGTCTTTAGTAATCCTATACCAGACCGGGAGTATAACTTTTTCCTTGCCGACTTCTTTTGTTACAAGCCCACTGAGTTCATATTCTGTCCATGGTTTACTAATGAATGCTTTACTTAGTATCACAATACCGAAATGCGAATTGGATAATCCTCGATCTATTGAACGCGATAGGCTATCGCCGACTTTGAGAGAGAATTCGTCATACCATATAGTCAGACCTAGTCTTTGAAGTAGTTCAGCTAATGGCCTAACAAAACCATCTTTATCTTCCCAAGCATGGGAAATAAAAGCATCATATTCCATATTGTTTACTCTTTCTCCAACCACCCTTGCAATTCCACAAACGGAAGGGCAGGGGTCTGGTCACCCTGTCGCCCCGTGTTCCAGGTGACGACCAGGTCCTGCTTGGTGCGTGTGATGCCCACGTAGAACAGGCGCAGACGCTCGCGGACGTAGTCCAGGCGGGCTTGCAGGGTGGCAGCGCCCTCGGCATACCAGTCATATTCGCCGGTGGAGAGCGCCGCGTCGAGCTGGGCCAATGCTTCGGCTTCCAGGTTCAGGTTGTCCCGCAGGAACCACTTCTCCGAGATGTAACGGTCGTTCGGCTGGCCGGATGGGAAGTCGTAGTTGTTGACCGACATCAGGTAGACCCGGTCCCATTCCAGGCCCTTGGCCTTGTGCATGGTGGTCACCACCACCTTGCCCTTGTGACGCTCCGGGTCGAAGCCCGAATCGTCGGACGAGAAGCCGATGAAACGCCTTTCATTCTTGGCGATGACGGTCAACTCCCCGGCCAGTTCGGGCAGGCGCCACTCGCTGTGGTCGTCCGCTGCCTGGCGCAGCACCAGCGCCAGCTTGTGCGCCAGCGCCAGGTCCGCCGGGTCGGTGAACACGTCCGCGGCCAGGGTCAGCACCAACTGGTCGATGGGCAGGGTGACGGCCTCCAGCCAGCGGCGGGCGTTCTGGCGGAACTCGTCCAGTTCGGCCACCACCGGCTCTTCCTCGCCCTCCAGCCCGAGCAGCCAGTCCGCGCCGGGGACGGGAGCCAGGAAGGTCTCCACCTCGCCGCACTTGCGCAGCAGTTCGGAGACATGCTGGTAGAGCGGCAGGAACTCGCTCTCGCCGCGCCAGTCCCGCCGCCAGACCTGGTAGACCTTCGAGAGTTTGGCCGCCGACTGCGGGTCTGCCAGGAAAGCCAGCAGGTGGTTGAGCGCCCCGGCCGCGGCGCGCGTGTTCGACGTGCTGGCCAGGAACTCCACCGTATCCAGTTCCTTTTTCTTGAGCGCCTCGATCACTTCCACGCCGCGCTGGTTGCGCGGCACGAGCACGGCCACGGTCGAGTCGGGATGTTCGGGCAGCCATTTTTCGAGCGACTTGACGACCGACTCGAGTTCGGTCTCGGGCGTGAACTTGCGTCCGATGAAGCGGATGGCGGACGGGTCGTCGGGCGGGTTGCGCTGCGGGTCGTCCGGACCGGTGGGCTGGATGTAGGGCGGGGCGAGCGCGGACCGGACGTCTGCCGCCGGGTGCCCGGTCATGGCCCACTCGATCAGGTGGTTAGCGAGGTCGATGATGGACGGCTGCGAGCGGCCCGACTCGGGCATGTCCACCGACGGGTTCTCGCGGATGAAGCGGCGCAGGAGTTCGGGCGAGGCGGTGGTGAAGGTCTCGAAGATGGCCTGGTTCGGGTCGCCGACGCGCACCCAGTTCCCGCCCGGACCGGAGAGCAGCCCCAGGATCTGCTCCTGGAGTTCGGACGAGTCCTGGGCTTCGTCCTCGAGGATGAACGGGAAGCGGTAGCGCAGGCGTTCCAGGTAGTCGGGGTCGCTTTCGAGCAGGTCGAGCGACAGGCGGATCAGATCGTCGAAATCCACTGCGCCGCGGTATTGCAGGGCGCGCTGGTAGTCGGAGTAGATCTCCAGCCCCATCTCGGCCAGGGGCAGGGGAGCGGGGGCCCGGTCGAGGAGTGAGCGGAGTTTGTCGGGCGTCAGGCGGTGGTCCTTGGCGGAGCGGATGAAGGCCAGCGCCAGGCTTTCGACCAGGTCCGGCAACTGCTGGCGGCGGACCCAGTCCCGTTTGCTTTCGTCCATCGTCGGGTCGAAGAACTCGCCCAGCGCTCCGGGGTTGGACTGCAGCCAGGCGCGCACCGCTTCGCTGCGGATGCGGATGGCCTCCTGCTCGTCCACGATCTGGAAGCGTTCCTCCAGCCCCACCCGGGCGGGCTTCTCCCGCACGATGTCGTGCGCCAGCCCGTGCAGGGTGCGCACCCGGTAGCCCAGGTGCGGGATCAGGCCGCGCTGCTGGACGAAACTGCCGATGCGGTGGGCGAAGTTGTCCACCGCCGAGTTGACCAGCGTGACGATGAGCA
>CAZRCR010000159.1:0-5407 GCA_964598615.1 uncultured Anaerolinea sp. | reverse complement strand
ATTCAGCGAACACCTGCCCTGCTACATCTGGGACAGGATCTCCTGCTTTTTGGCCTCGTACTCCTGCGGGGAGATCAAACCCGAATCGAGCATCTCCTTCAGTTTAGCCAGTCTCTCTTTGGGATCGCCCTGCACGCCGGGCATGGACGGCATGGCCGCCGGCACGATGCCCTGCGCCCGCAGCGCTTCCATGACCTGTTCCGTGCCGAACGAGCCGCCGCGCGCCACCTGCTCGGCGAAATCCGCCATTGCCAGCCCGGCACGCGCCTGGACCGGTGACCCTGCCGGGGCGGTGACCGTCTCGGGCAGGCAGACCACCCGTTTGGGATTATTGCTCGCAATGCGAACCTGAATGTCGCAACCCTGCCTCAGGCGCATCAAGTCCATCGCCCTGGCCATGAACTTGTCCTCGGCTACGTATACCGCCCCGTTATTGGGATGCACTTCCAGTTTCAAGATAACCTGCTGGGATTGCACATTGCCGCTGTACTCGCTGCCAGAATAGACCACCCATTTCCCCATGTTGACATCGAGGATGGTCGCCCGGGCAGCTTCGCCCGTGGACTTGATATACCAGCGGATCAAGGGTTTCAATCCGTAGATCAGGAACACCAGTAGAAGAACACCACCGATCAATCCCCCGACCAATAAAATAACACCTGCGAGTTCCATATACTCCTCCTCCGATGATTTTGCAGGAGAGTATAAAGACCTGTACCCCCAACAGCAATACCCCCTTTATAACTAGAATGCAAACCCGCAGTGATACAGTCGGATGTACGGCAAAACAGCCAGTCGGCCGCTGCGTCTCCTATCGAGACCTTTTTCAGAATTCGCATGCCCACTCTAGTTCATTTGTGGGAGATTACACAGGCAGCCCCTTCGCTATAATATTTTTGTAGCCTCTTCACCCCATGTCCATCCATCGCGGGGATCATCCACGGCATGGCAATCATCTCAAAATATTTCTCGTTAAATATAGTGAGGAACAAAATGCGAAAATCTTTGCAAATTGTGATTGCCGTCCTGATGGGAATGGGAACCCTACTGGCAGGATGTGATGACTCTGGTTCTGCATGTGCAGAAATGCCAGCTTCCTGGTCCCAATTTCCAACCAACTATTATTCCATTCTGGGGAGTGAATCCGGAACCCGAATTACATTCAGCTGGATGTATCCGGGCGCCTGCATGCCGGACCGTTTTCGAATTGTTATGAACGATATTCCGGCGATCGAAGAATATTCCTTGTACGACGAATACATCACGCCATCCACCAATCCGCCGACCATTGTCTTTGAAGACGGCTCGACAGCGACGGGGTATTCGTGGACAACGACCGAAACCTTCGTGGATGGGATCTACTGGTGGTGGGTGATCCCTTACAGCGGGATCCATCCGGGGGAACGGTCGGAGATGTTCCGGATCGAGATCTACTCCGAAACCGATTCACTTTCCCCCACGTATTACTGCCTGGATTGGGTTTCTTACCCTGAAACCAACCCGGAACCTGTTTATCCTCGAAACGAGCAGACCATCCACTCCTTGTCCCCTCGTTTGATCTGGCGGGATCGGAACCCGCAACTCACCCGTTGCATGGTGCCCTGGAGGTCGGCTTATTTGCTCCTGTATTCCCAGGATTATGAGGCAATCCATGCTGTGAACATAAACGATATTCTCGATGCGCAACCCGATTACGTATGGGATTTCGATGATGGGTACTGGCATTTGAATCAAAGAGAATTCGGACTCCAACTCCCAACCGAATGGGTACTCCCGGAAGGCATACAAGCCATTACTGCGTTCGAAGACAGGGCTGTGAACATTTCCCTGGAGGAATGCCGCCGCACCTACTGGGTCGTCTATTTGTTCTGGCAATATGACTATTATGACCAGGGAGCCGGGTCAATGATCGGCAGCGAAATATACTCGTTCGATATCGATCCAGCCCTGTGTGCAGGGACAAGCGCACCGGCTCTCCCCCTCCCGATGACCGAATCGGCCACGCCACGCGTCCGCGTCACAGAGACTGCCAACTGCCGCTCCGGCCCAACCCTGGAGTATCCGATCATGAGCACTCTGCCGGCGAACAGCATGTACGATATCATCGGGCGTAACCAGACCGGGGACTCGTGGCTGATCCTCGATCCGGCAATTACGGAACCCTGCTGGGTATACCAGGATCGGGTGGAGGTGCTTGGGGATACCAGCCAGGTGGCAGAAGTCATCCCTGACCCGCCCCCAATGGGAAACACGCCAACCGATACGCCGGAAACGGTCGATTGTTCCCAATACAACGGGGACTGGCAAACTTGCACAGCCAACCCGGCCTGCAGTTGGGACCCCAATGGATCACCAGCCAGCCCCTGTGTGAACAAGTAAAAAACGCCCCCTCCTGTTGGTTCGGAGGGGGCTCTTCAAGCAAAGAGAGACTTTACGGCTTGGGCCTTTTTCCAAACGACATGCGGACGAGGAGATGGTCCTTGCGAACGATCTGGTGGAATAGCGCCGCGCCGACATGCATCAGGATGATGGCGTCCATCGCAAGGGCAATATAGTGATGTCCGACACGCGGGGCAAATTGGTAGAAACCGCCAGTCAACGACCAGTCACCGGAAGCGATCATGCCAAACAGGCCGGACTGGATGGCCATGAATAGTCCGCTCAGGCCCATGCCAAAAGCGCCCAGGTAGAGCAGCCAGTGCGTGACCACGCCCACCGCATCCAGGAACTTGTTGCCGATGGTGGCCGGTTCCGGTTTGGGTGTGACCAGGCGCACGATGAAGCGGGTGATGGTCAACGCCAGGATGAGCAGGCCGGTCACTGCATGCAGGGCAACAGGCAGGAGCTTGTCGGCATTATTGGGGGTGCGCGCCAGGACCAGGGTCCCGAAAGCAAGCATGAAAACGATCAGGATGGCAGAGAGCCAATGGATGGCTACCAGTAAGGGGTGATAACGGGTTGGCTTATTCATTTTTTATCCTTTATCTTCTATCTTCGTATCTTTAAAATCAGACCCAGCCGCGCTCCCGGTACAACTCGAAACCGAACTTAAGCGCCGCTTCGATCTGGCTGAGCAGTTCGGGGGTCAGCAATGTGACATGGAAACAGGATTTTCCCTTGAGCAGTTTCAATAATCCCGGAGCGAACAGGTGCTTCACGTCGGGACCGGTATATACAGGCATGAAGTAAAAGCCCACATACGATTTCTGGATGATGATGGCGGCAAAGAAGATCTCCTTGCGTTTGCGCCCGTCGATCTCCACCGGGCGAAAGGACCATAAATCATAGGAAGTATCGTTCTCCATTTTGGGCGCCAGTGGAGGTTGATACTTCTGCAACAGCAGTTTCAGGGTATCGAAAATGGGTTTGAGTTCCGGCATGCGGCATCCTTTCAGGAAATGGTTGCCAGGTCCGAGAGAAGCTGGCCGCGTGCTTCGGGGTCGGTTATCTTTTCGGACACGCGACGGGCCAGGGCAAGATATTCATCCTTCCCGGCTTTGTTCCCGGCCACAGCCTCGGCACGCGCCAGGGCCTCATAGGCATATCCCAGGTAGAAAGGCAGGATACCCTCCCCCTGGCTGACCTGGAAACAGGCCTGCCCGTATTGGCGCGCCATGTCCGCCTGACCAAGCAAGGCAAAGATGCGCGCCACCTGCCAGTATCCCACCGACAGGCTGGTGGGAGTGCAATCAGGGCGCTGGGTCCAGTGCCAGAGGGAGGCAAGCCCGAGTTGCAGCATGGACCGCTCCTCTTCGGAGGTACGGAGCGGTTTGTCGATCAGGTCCCACGCCCGGTTGAAGCATTCGGCAGAAAAATAGCGATGGGCGGTATGTGTATCGAAACTGCTTGTTTTGCCCATATCTGCTGCTTTCCTGAAAGAGTATAGTCTTGCGAGGAAATGAAAACAATACAACTTTTGTCCTAATTGAAAAAACCAGGAAACATCCCTGTGTATTTCGGGAGAACGTGAAAATTCGTTGCCCTGCCCACCTCGCTGCGGTCGATTAAAATTCATCATCCAAACCATTTCCCAAGGAGAAACACATGAACCCACAGATTCTTGCCCTGCTCACCGCCATGGCCTGGGGCATTGGCGGGTACTTCGAAAAGAAAGGACTGCATCTCGGCGGCCTCTCGCCCCAGATGGGGATCACGATCCGCACGGCAGTGGCGCTGGTAGTGCTGGGGATCGTATCCTTCCCCCAGTGGAAAACCCTGCCCCAGGCCGGACCGAAAGCCATCCTGATGATGGTCATCGGCGGCGGGATCGTGGCCGGGTCGATCGGGATGTTGTGCTACTACGCAGCCATCAAGGGCGCACCGCTCAGCCAGGTCATGCCGATTGCCTTTACCTCCCCGCTCTTCGGAATTCTGATGGGGATCATCTTCGGCGGCGAGCCGCTCACCTGGAAGACCGCCATCGGTACTCTCCTGACCATCGCCGGGATCATTACCCTGACCGTATAGACCCCACGCAGGGCGGACTTTGCTCCGCCCGTTTTCTTTGTGAACAATAGGACAAGCGGCGGATAGGTTTCGGATTCCAAAACCTTACAATAAAGTTAGTGCGATTTGATCAGGCATTACTTCTCATTCCCATGGAGTAATTGTCTATTCTTGCGGGAGGGTCCAATGAAAAAAATCAAAACCGTCGTTCTTTGCGTCACTACCTTTCTCCTTTTGATATTCCTGAATTCCTGTAACCTGCCTGTTTTCACGCCGGGCGGGACGACCGACACCCCCACCGGGGAGGAAACCACTGTGGATGTGGAACCGACAGCCCCGGCCAACACCGACGGGGCCGAGACCGTCCGCATCCCCGGCGGGACCTTCCTCATGGGCAGCGCCGACACTGACATTGCTGCTGCCGCTGACGAACGCCCCGTCCATTCGGTCACCGTCGGGACCTTCTACCTGTATACCCACGAAGTCACCAACGAAATGTACCAGGCCTGCGTGGACGCCGGAGCCTGCACCCCCATCAACGTGATGAACAGCGGCCCCACCACCCACTTCGCCGACACGGCCTACGCCAACTACCCCGTCACCGGTGTGGACTGGAACATGGCCCACAACTACTGCAACTGGGCCGGGGCGCGCCTGCCCACCGAAGCCGAATGGGAGTACGCCGCGCGCGGCACCGACAGCCTGCTCCACCCCTGGGGCGCCGACGAAGCCGCCTGCGACCGAACCAACATGCTCGGCTGCCTCGTCCCGCCCGATGTGGTCGAAGTGGGTTCCTACCTGCTCGGTAACAGCCCGTTCGAGGTCTGGGACATGGCCGGGAACGTCTGGGAGTGGGTCCAGGACTGGTACGCCGAAGGCTACTATTCCCTTTCCCCGGCGACCAATCCCATCGGTCCGTATTCGTATACCGATCCGAACAACCCCATCAAAGTGGTACGCG
>CAZRCR010000158.1:0-5418 GCA_964598615.1 uncultured Anaerolinea sp. | reverse complement strand
GGTCTTCGTTGGTGATGGGTTCGGGCAGTTCGAAATCATAGTAGAAACCGTTCTCGACCGGCGGGCCGATCGTGTACTTCGTCTCTGGGTAGAAATCGAGCACGGCCTGCGCCATCACGTGCGCCGCCGAGTGACGGATGCGGTACAGTTGTGAATCTTCGTAGCGTTCTTCTGGTTCGTTGGACATTTTGTTTCCTTATTGTTAGTTGTTGGTTTAGCCGCGCCGGATAGGAGCGATCCCGAAGTGCGGCTAAACACCTCCGGGTCGCCGGGGAGTGACAGTGTGGTCTTCAGTCATAGCGACCTCCTAAAAACAAAAACTCTCGCCCAACTCGGGGCGAGAGCATGGCTCACGCGGTTCCACCCGATCTTGCCCCGAGCAAAGCGAGGGGTCTCACTTTCTACTCAAAGGCATCTCGTGGGGCCGATAACGGGGCCAGCCGGTTCCCTTCAAGGTTCCGCTCGCGGGTGGTTTTCATCGGGGCTTGCCGGGGCAGGCTCTCAATCTTCGGCCTGCCTTCCCTGTCGGCTTGCGGACCGTCTACTCGTCCCGGTCACAGCGTTTGGAAATGGATGCCGTTATTATATGCCGCTTTGGGGGGCTGTCAAGCACTGCGGGACCCGGACGCGGTAAAATGAGCCCATGCAATGGCATAAAACCACCTTCGAACTCATCACCCGCGGCAAGGGGCTGTACGCCTTCACGGACAAGGTCAACGCCCAGTTGCGGACCTGGAACGTGCGCGAAGGCATGTGCTTCCTCTTCTGCCCCCACACGTCCGCTTCGCTGACCGTCAACGAAAACTACGATCCCACCGCCCGCGCGGACGTGGAAACAGCTCTCGAAAAACTCGTACCCGAGTCCGACCGCTGGTACACCAACGACGCCGAAGGCCCCGACGACGCCGCGTCCCACATCCGCGCCACGTTGACGGATACCAGCCTGACCATCCCGGTAGACAATGGCCGCCTGACCCTAGGCACCTGGCAGGGTGTGTACCTGTTCGAGCACCGTTCCGCCTCCCACCGGCGGGAGGTATGGGTACGGGTGATGGATGTGGGGAAATAAAGACAAAGACAGTGATGTGGCTTCGTTCAATGAATGGCGCCGGAATATGTCATTATCGAATTTCAAGAACCGGGAATAGATCACTTGCGGCCGAGTCCTTACCCGGAGGGCTGTATTCAATAGGGGGCGACTGAAAATGAGGCAGCCAGCAAAGATGCCAAGTTGCGCCTAAAAAAATACCAGCGGGACAAGTACCCTTCATCAGGTACTTGTCCCGCTGGCGGGATTTACACGATGCCAGGATGTCTTATTGCCCGGCAGCCAGTATGGTGGCTGGAACCCACTGGCTGAAGGATTCCAGGTGGCCCCACAACGAGCCGTAGAAAGTTACAGCCCAGATCACGACCGTTACAGCGAGCACGATCACTGCCAGGGTGCGGAAGGTCTTGTTCTTCAGCAGGCCGAAGGCCGGGAAGGCTGATACGCCACCCAACCCTGCCATGATGAAGCCGACCGCGGCGATGACCGGTTCCTTGGTCAGGCCAAGGGAGAGGATACGGATTCCGACGATGATGGCATAAGCGCCCGCAAAGAAGGCAAAGACGGTGACCGGCCGCAAATCCCAGCGGTTGTGCAGGGCATAAGCAGTGGCCAGGAAGACGGCGCCGAACAGGGTGGTGGATTCGCCAAAGGCGATGTTATAGCTGCCCGGCAGCGGCCAGGTGGTGATCATGGCGATGCCCAGGATCATTCCCAGTACGCCAACGATGCCGAAACCGGCTGCGAAGGGACGCTGGTCTTCAGCAGTGAAGCCCTTGAGCAGGTAATAGGCCAGCAAGGCGGTGCCTGCTACGAGGTTGATCATGATGATGGTCAAGTAGTCAATAAACATGGGTTGCTCCTTGAATATATAGGATAGATTAGGATAATCTAATTGTAATAAATATAACCCTAATTATCATATTTAGATACCCTTTTTAAAATTTCTCATCCGATTCTAATCAGGCTGGAATCAAAAAAGCCCTCAAGGGGGCTTTTTTGTGGGCGGAATAGGGCTCGAACCTACGACCTCTGCTATGTCAAAGCAGTGCTCTAACCAACTGAGCTATCCGCCCGAACAGGCGCATATTATAACGAGGGTGTTTGAAATTGGCAAGAAGCACTTTAAAAGAGCGGCTCCTTATTCCAGGAGCCACTCTTTTTGTTATGCTCTCTTCAAAACTGGCAGGCCATTGGCCGTTTCATCGACCTTATAACCCTGAGGAACCGCCTCCAGAACGCCCGCTTTCTTTTCTTTGGCGAAGAAGTAGAGCGTTTGCACCTTACCGCTCTTCAACGTGGTGGACTTGGCGTGCAGGAAATAGGTTGCCCCCCGTTTGTTGGTGTAGCTGAATGCCATTTGAGCCTCCTTGTGGCTGATGGCGGCAGATGCCGCCGTAAATCTAATGCGGCACATTATACAGCAATAATACGGATAATTAATATCTGATTTTGGCTTCGAATCAGGCCTGTTGAGGTGCGGTATAATCACGCCCGTGACCAACCCGAAGCGCCCGGAAAATCTATCGGAGCAGGAACTTCGCCGCCTGTTGCTCGACAAGCGCAGAGACTCGCGCCAGAAGCGGCTGGACAGGTTCCGCCGCACCGGACGCACTGTCCGCCTCGCCCCGGACCTGCCCGCGGCCGCCCTCGATGAGTGGCGCACCCAGGCTCCGGAGCAGGAACAGGCTGCGGGTCCCGAAGTGCCGGCTGCCAGGTCCCGCCGCCGCAAGTGGTTCGACCGTATCCTGTTCGTCGTGGAAGCGCTGGCAGTGGTTGGTCTGGTCGGCATCCTGTTGAACGCCTTTGGCCTGCTGCGAACGCTGAACGAGGAAGTGATGGCCGCCCTGCGCCAGGAAACCATGACGCCTACGCCGATCATCACGGCCTTCGTCCTGCCCGGCGGGCATACGCCGCCCTCCTCGAGCGAGGGGGTGCAGTTCAACGAAGCGGAGATCCCCGAACATCTGCGTCCGCTGGTGCAGTCCATCGCCAACCTGCCCATCCCCACTCCGGGACCGCAGCAGGCGGTGCGCATCCAGATCCCTGCCATTGGCGTGGACGCGCCCATCGTGCAGGGCGATACCTGGGAGCAGTTGAAAAAAGGTGTCGGCCAGCACCTGGGCAGCGGCGATCCCGGCCAGATTGGGAACCTGGTCCTTTCGGCGCATAACGACGCTTTTGGCGAGATTTTCCGCGACCTTGACCAACTGCAGCCCGGTGATGAGATTATCATCTTTACCATGCAGCAGCAATATGTTTATGTTGTGACCGGCAGCCTGATCGTGGCGCCCACCCAGGTGGAAGTAATGGACCCCACCAGCGAGGCGACCGTTACGCTCATCAGTTGCTATCCTTATCTTGTTGATAACAAACGCATCGTTGTGTTTGCGAAATTTCAAAATCCCTAGGAGTTTCCCATGAGCAAGAAAAATACCCGAAATGTTTCGAGCGTCTCCAGCCGCGCGGCCGGTGCCTCAGCCACAGCTTCCAAGCCCGGCGAGTTCAATCCCGATTACACTTCCACCAAACGCGAGTTGCGCCGTATTGGCATCCTGGCGGGTTCTTTCATTGTTGTCCTGGTGATCTTGTCCTTCTTCCAGGATCAACTGCTGGTGCTCTTCAGTAAATAAGTCGACAGGAGGCGGGCACAGCCCGCCTTTTCTTTCATGGCAGACAATCCCATTCCCATTATCTTGCTTGTCGGGCGTCCGGCTTCGGGGAAAAGTGAGATCATTCACCACCTTACACACCAGCCTGCCGAAGTGAGCCGCGCTCGGTATCATGTCGGGAATCTCGATGTGCTGGATGATTTTCCCATGCTTTGGGCATGGTTCGAGGAGGACCATCTCCTCGAGCACCGGTTCGGCCTGCCGCGCCTGCATTCGGATGAAAATGGCTATTTCAAGCACATGGCTTACTGGAATCTGCTCATCGAGCGTCTGTGCCTGGATTATGGCAAACTCGTCCGCGATCATCCCGATTACCATCAGCAGTCCACAGCCTTGATCGAGTTCTCGCGCGGCGCGGAACATGGCGGCTACCGCCAGGCCTTCGATCACCTTTCAGATGAGGTGCTCCAGCGGGCGGGCATTGTTTATGTGCGGGTCTCATTCGAAGAGTCCTTGCGCAAGAACCGCCGCCGCTTCAATCCCGATCGCCCCGACAGCATCCTCGAACACGGTCTTTCCGATGAAAAAATGGAACGGTTATACCGGAACGACGATTGGGCCGAACTGGCCCCGGGTGATGCGGGTTTTCTGCAAATTCGCGGTGTCCGCGTGCCCTATTCGGTCTTCGAGAACAATGACGATGTGACCACCGGCCGCACGGACCTGCTGCCGGGCCGCATCGAAGCGATCCTCGGCAAACTCTGGCAATTACGCCAGCAGCCATGACATCCAACCTGCTGACCGTCAAACTGGAGAAGCTCACATACGGCGGCGACGCCCTCGGACGCCTTGAGGACGGTCGCGCCGTTTTTGTTCCGTTCGCCCTGCCGGGCGAGACCGTCCGCACCCGGGTGGTGGAAGAAAAACGCGGCCACGTACGCGCAGAACTGGTGGAAGTGCTCGAAGCCGCACCGCAGCGCATCGCTCCCAAATGCAGCCATTTCGGGGAGTGCGGGGGATGTCATTACCAGAACTTATCGTACGAAGACCAACTCAAGGCCAAGGCCGAGATCCTGCGTGACCAGTTGACGCGCATCGGGAGGATCGAAAACCCGCCGGTGATGCCCATTGTCCCTTCGCCGCGGGCCTGGAATTACCGCAACCACGTCCAATTCCATGCCACGCACGACGGAAAATTGGGTTATATCGGCGCGAATAACCACAGCGTTATCCCGGTCAGCGAATGCCACCTGCCGGGGGATGCGCTCAATGACCTGTGGCCCACCTTGCAGTTCGAACCAGGCTTGGGCCTGGAGCGCGTGTCCCTGCGGCTGGGCATGGACGGTGAGACCCTGCTGGTGCTCGAATCCCCCGAGCCGCCGGAGTTGGAGATCGAAGCCGACATTTCTGTTGTCCATCTGTTGGAGGGTGAAACGGTGGTCATGGCTGGGGACGATCACCTCCTGGTCGAGGTCAAAGGACGCCCCTTCAAGGTCTCGGCGGCATCTTTCTTCCAGGTCAATATTGCGATGGCCGAAAAGATGGTTGATCACCTGCTCGAGAACCTGCCCGTTTCCCGGTCTGGTCTGCTGATGGATGTGTACTGCGGTGCCGGGTTGTTCAGCGCCTTCTTCGCCCCGCGGGTGGGACGCTTGGTCGGCATCGAAGTCTCACCTTCGGCGTGCGAGGATTTTGCCGCAAACCTGGATGAGTTCGACAACGTGGAACTCTACGAGGCCCCGGCGGAAAACGTTCTCC
>CAZRCR010000157.1:0-5448 GCA_964598615.1 uncultured Anaerolinea sp. | reverse complement strand
ATGCGGTGGTCGCGATCAGCGAAGACCCGGCAGGTTGTGAAGCGGAGTTGACTTATAAGTCCATTGCCACGCAGAAGGCTGTCACGGTTTTGGGTGGCGGCGACCCGGCTCCAGGTCAGACCCTGATTTACAACATTGACTTCCAAATCTCAGACTTTTTCGCTTTCGATACTGTTGTCGTGACTGATGTTTTCTCCGATGGTCAGCGCCTCGATACTTCGTTCACGCCTGAATTGACCGTCTATGGGAATGGATATAGCTTTACGCGTGACTTCGCGGATGCCAACTTTGATGTGGATTGTTACTATACGGGTGGGGATACCGCTCCCGAGTGTGAAAGTAATCCTACCCCCTGGACTTATGGCGAAACCGAACTTACTTTCCGTGTCTCTGATGAGATCGATGTCTCACAGGTCAATGGCCGCATCATTGGCGGCTGTGTAGACCCGGCAGGCAGTGCCACGGCTCCCGATTGCGATAGCTATAACAATGGGGCTACTTATGGCACGATCACCTTCCAAACGATCATTCAGGAAGAATTCTCCGATGATTATCCCTCGGGCGATAAGAGCGTGGATCAGGGTGATGTACTCGACAACGTTGTTGGTATCGATGGGCATGTTTTGAGCACGTTCGACTTCTCCTGGGATGGCATCAATACGGAAGATGATGGCAGCGCAGCAGATGTGGAGATTGGACGCGATGATCTCACCAAGACTATCTACGCCGTTGTCGAATCGGACGGCACCATCACCTGTGGGCCGGGTGCGATTGCCCCGGCTCCCACTACGTGCCCCGCGAAAGTGGAGATCAAGCCGAGCGATAAAGTCACGTATCGCCTAACGTATGATTTGCTGACTTCCGATGTCGAGAGCATGTATTTCGAAGATTACCTGCCTCTCCCGATCTATCATGCCGATGACCCGGACGAAGATGGCGATCATACGGAACCCTGGGTGTTCGATGACACCGTCGATGCAACTATTCCTGCTCCCGGTGTCGTGAAACTTGGTCCAGACGATACTTTCCATGCCTATATGCAGGCTGGCATCAGCGGCTCAACCGGCGTCCTGACGGCGAATCTTCTCAATACGGGTCCCACCATGGATCCTGTATTGACGGCGAATGCCACCAACAATCGCCTGACGATCGCGTATGCCACTTACGATGATACGCGTAACCTGCCCACGACGGTGGATCTGCTCTTTACTGTCACCGTCTCCGATGAACCCTTTGCCGACCGCCTGTACTTGACCAACCAGGCTCAGGCTTATGAGGGCAGCACGAATGGCAGTCCATCCACCGCAGCATCCATTGTTCAGGTGGTTCTCACCGAGCCGATCCTTTTGAACAAAAAAGGCGTGGTCTGGACGGACAATGTCAATGCCACCTACACCCCCGACCCGGCCAGTGCCGTGGCCTTTGGCCCCTACGTGGCTGCCGGTTCTCCGCGCTGGAGCGGCGTGATCGGTTCGGATGACCTGACCTCGAACCCGATCGACAGCAATATCAGCGGCGTGGACGCCGGGGATATCGTCACATTTGCAATCACCATACAGAATGTGGGTTCCAGCGGCAATGGTGCGTTCGATATCATGATCGAAGATACTCTTCCGGATGGTTTCGAGATTCCGGCTGGCGGCCTGCACCTGCAGGCGTTCCGCGGCAGCGGTACGGCTGTGAGTTACACAGGACTGGGCGGCGGTGGTGCCGGTTCAGATGATGACCTTTTCTACGATGGCATTGAACTGACCGACCCCGGTGCGGGGGAAGGTGCCTGCCAGATGCATACCCTGGCCGATGGGAATGATGTTGTCATCGTGACCTACGATTTACAGGTTTCCGATGACGCCGGGCCGGGCGTGATGACGAATATAGCCACGATCACCAACTATGCCGGTACAGACGGCGGACCTAATCATGTTCCCACGCCTTCTCCGCTGGAAGATGATGCCGAGGCCGAGATACTCACCAATATGGTCAAGGAATTCGTTTCCACCGAGATCGTCAATGCCAATAACGATAACACTCATGCCGTGATCGGCGAATTCGTTACCTACCGGGTGACCATTACTGTCCCGGAAGGCGAGACTCCCGGCGCGACCCTGACCGATACGCTGGATGCGGGTCTGGCTTTTGTCGATATCCAGAGCGTGACTTACTCTTCCAATGTTAGCAGCGCCAACACGATTGGTACTGGACCCGCACCGGCCAACGTGACGGTGGGGAATGCATCGGGCGGAACGGGCAACCTGCTTACCTTCGATTTCGGTAAAATCACGAATGCTGATCGCGATAATACGGTTGTTGATACGATTACGCTTGTATATCGTGCCGTTGTGTTGGATGTGGCCGGAAACCAGGGCGGTACTAATCTGAACAACCAGGCATCCTACACCTGGACAGATACACCTTCTCCCACCCCCATCACATCTTCCGCCAACAATATTACCGTCATCGAGCCGGCCGTCATCACCACCAAGGGCGTCTCGCTCGATGGGCTGGCCTACGGCCCCTCCGTTACCGCCGACGCTGGCGACACGGTCTATTTCATGTTGATACTCGATAACCCATCCAGCGGTTCCACCGATGCCTACAACATTACCTGGGAAGACACCCTCCCGGCGAATTTGCAATACCAGGCGGGCTCGCTGATCAGCGGCTCGTGCCCGACGGGGACGGTGGACGACAGTGCGGCACCGCTCCTGAAAGCCAGTGTTGTTTCCCTGGCTCCCGGCGATTACTGTTTGTTCCTCTTCGAGACAACGGTCAAATATACGGCCGAGCCGGGGAATACAATTACCAACACAGCCACAACCAAGTGGACCAGCCTGAATGACAGCAACGATTCCGCTGCCACGCCGACCCAGCGTTCGACCTACAACACCAGCTCCACTGAACGGACTGGCGCGGGCGGTGTGAATGATTACACCAGTTCGGATACGGCGGATGTCGCCATCAACAACATTACTCCGAACAAGTATCTCAGCACGACCTCCGAAGGCTCCACAGGCAGTTCGTACGTGACCATTGGCGAGATCGTCCGCTACCGGTTGACGGTGGTCATCCCCGAAGGGACGAGCAATAACTTCCAGGTTGTGGACCGCCTCCCGGCGGGCATGGTGTTCATCGACGACGGCACAGCCAGGGCGGTCTTCGTTTCAAATGATGATATTGCTTCCTCCAGCGTTGGTACCCTGCCCGTGCTTGGGATCTCCGATACGGATTGCCAGATCACCGGAAATTCTGCTGATGGCACTACTCCGGCCATCCCGGCCAGTTGCGCCGCTCTGGATGATTCCGATGTCGGCAGTACCAACAGCACGGCGACGGATGCCGACACCTATTCGAGCGGCTTTGATGTGTACTTCAAACTTGGCACCCTGCTCAACAGCGATAGCGATGGCGATGCCGAATACGTGGTGATCGAGTTCAACGCCCTGGTGGATAACTCCAGCGGCGGCACCAGCAACGATGCCGGCGAGACGCTCACCAATGACTTCATCGTCACCATCAATGGCACGCAGAATGGCCCCGCCTCGAACACAGTTGATGTGAATGTCCTGGAACCGTCGCTGACCGTCTCCAAGTCGGCTGCCATCGATGCCAGCCGCGATGCAGGCGATACCGTTACCTACACGTTGACGGTCAACGCGGCCTCCGGTGCGACCCGCACCACTGCTTTCGACCTGGCGCTCACGGATGTGTTGAATGCCAACCTGACCCCGGTCTCGGTTGTGCGCACCAGCACCACGCAGGGCGGTACCTGCTCTGGTGGCACGGCTTTCAGTACGAGCCAGTCCTTTACCGGGCAGACCATGAATGCCTCGGCCACCTGCCTTGACCCGGGCAGCCAGATCGTCTTTACCATCACGGCCACTCTCAAGGACACCACTGCCATCTCCACCTATATCCTGGAGAACGATGCTGACCTGACCTACACCAGCCTGCCGGGTACGAATGGGACCACCAGCAACGCGACCGGTTCCCAGGTCACGGGTGGTTCGGGAACCAGCACCGGCGAACGCAATGGCAATGGTACTGCCCCGAACGATTACACGTCCACCAGTCCTGCCGACCTGACCCTGACCCAGCCCTCCGTGATCAAGGTCGATCCCAGCCCGACCTCCTACACCATCGGGCAGACCGTCACCTATGACATCCGCGTGACCCTCCCCGAAGGCGTGACCCAGAGCCTGGTGGTTACCGATAACATCCCCTCCGGTACCAAGACCGGTGGGCTGGTCTATGGATACAAGTACGTCAGTTCCACTGTGCTTGCCAATGACGTAACCCTGACCGCTCCTTTCAGCGGCCCGACCGATGTGACCCTGATCTCGGGCGTCTGTGCCGGTTCGTGCGTCACTGGTGACGATGTGACCTTCACTTTCGGCGATGTGACCACGGATGATGATAACGTCACCACCAACAACACGTTCATCATTCGCGTGACATTACTGGTGGAGAATGTGCGTGGTAACCAGGACATCATCACACCGACTGCCGATTACCCCACCACGCTGGTCAATGCAGCTACCGTCACCTATACGGGCGGCACCACCAACGACTCGGCGGCTGCCATTTCGGTCATCGAGCCGCGCATTACGACAACCAAGAATGCCAGTCCCACGGCCAATGTCAAAGCAGGCGATACGGTGACTTACACGGTGCGCTTTACGAATACCGGTCACAGCAATGCTTACGATGTGACCGCTCAGGATACCCTCGGCCAGGGCATGAACTTTGGTGCGGTGACCAGTTGTAATATTTCTATCAATGGTGCAGCCGCCATTCCTGTTGCCTACACCACTTCGGTAGTTGGCAGTGTGGTCACTTTCGATGGCAACCCGGCGGGTTCAGGCGCCTGGGATATCCCCTATACTGCCACGAACTCTTACATCGAATGCGTTTATACAGCCGTTGCCCAGACCACTTTCTGGCTGAATGGCAACCACACCAACAGCATCGACGCCGATTGGACCTCTCTGGACGGCGTGGATGCCAATGAACGCAGTTATATCGACCAGGGGGCCACGTACTATAACTTTGACGGTACGCAAGACACCGCCACGCGCAATATCGCTTCCGTCGGCCCGACCCTGACCAAGAGCGATGGCGGCTTCACCGCCGGTACGATCGGCGATACCATCCATTACACCATCACAGTGGGCGGTGCGAATGCCATCGGTACGATCCGCCAGTTGGTCATTACCGATACCCTCCCGGCGGGCGTCATCTACGATGGCAATGTGGTCATCACTGGCCTTTCAGTTGCACCTGTCCCGACGGTCAGCAGCCCGAATGACGGCTCCACCGCAGTGACCGTTACCTGGACCTTCGGCGATGTTTACAAGAGCGTAGCCAATGCCACCATCGAGTTCGATGTTCACATTTCCGATAACAACACCACGGTCCAGCGCACGCTCGGGAAGACCAACAGTGTAGCTG
>CAZRCR010000156.1:0-5458 GCA_964598615.1 uncultured Anaerolinea sp. | reverse complement strand
CCCAAAATGATCGTAAAACCCTTTGGTGACCGCGTACGTCCCGCCCCAAACGCCGACTTCCTCCCCGAGGATGAAATCCTTGGGGTCACGTTCCATTTCTTCCCAGAGTGCTTGCGAGATGGCCTCTCGCATCGTGATTCTTGCCATAATTAGTCCTTTTAGAGAGCAGAGAACAGAGAGGAGAGAGCAGCGAGAGTCTTCAACAACTATTCTCTACTCTATTTACTCAACAAAAACATCCTTGAACAACTCTTCCATCCCTGGCTCGGGGCTGGCTTCGGCAAATTCGACCGACTTCTGCGTCTCTTCTTCTGCACGCTTCTCGATCTCATCCAGTTCGGCTTCCGTGACTTTCTTCTTCAGGAGTGCCGCCCGGAAGATACCGATCGGGTCGTTATCCTGCCACTTCTTGACCTCCTCCTGCGTGCGGTAGCGCTCGGGGTCTCCCATCGAGTGACCGCGGAAGCGGTAGGTCATGATCTCCAGCAGGTACGGCTTGCCCTCCGTGCGGACGTAGTCGATGGCCTTCTTCGACGCTTCGTAAACCGCCAGCACATCCATGCCGTCCACGCGCTCGTTCTTCATCCCATACCCTTCGGCCTTCTGACGGATCTCACTGACCGCCGAAGCGCGGTCCACAGCGGTGCCCATACCGTACTGGTTGTTCTCACACACCCACAGCACGCGCAGGTTCCAGGTTTTGGCCAGGTTGAGCGCCTCGTGGAAGTAGCCAATGTTGGTGGCTCCGTCGCCGAACATGCAAATGGTCACGTTGTCATTCCCGGCATACTGATCGCCCAGGGCCAGACCGGAGGCAATGGGAAGATGTCCACCCACGATGGCATGACCGCCCCACATGTTCTTCTCGACCGAAGCCATGTGCATGGAACCACCCTTCCCCTTCGATGTGCCGGTTACCTTGCCAAGCAATTCCGCCATCACTTCGTTGGCCGAAATGCCGCAGTTGAGCGCCACGCCGTGGTCGCGGTAGGCCGTGATGACCCGGTCACGCGGCTCGCGTGCTGCGATCAACCCGGTGCTGACGGCTTCCTGTCCGATATACAGGTGCATGAACCCGCCGATCTTGCCAGCCTGGTACAGTTCGGCCCCGCGTTCTTCCAGACGGCGGATAAGCACCATCTCGTAGTACATTTGCAATAATTTCTCTTTATTCATACTAACTCCATTTGTAATCAGACAAATTATATCTTAATTATTATCAAATTTCTATAAGAAATTCAAAGCCACAAAAAAACGGCGCACATTTTTTATGTGCGCCGTTGTCGTCGTCAATGCTCGTTTAAGCCTTGCGTCCGCCTTTGAGCTCGGATTGTAGTTCCTTCAATCCTTCCGCATCACCCCTGGATGCCAGCTTGGCCTGCTCGATCCAGCCTTCCGGATTCATCATTTGCAAACCATTCGCATTCAGGATCTCCTGTACCTTGACCACATCGGCTTTGGCCAGAGCAGCGAAGGAGGCAATGCCGCCTGCCTTGAGCACCTTGGCCACTTTCGGGCCAATGCCTTCCAGGGTGGTCAGATCATCTTCCGCATGGGCGTCATGCTCTTCGTGGTGTTCGTGTTTCTCATGGGATTCGTGGACAGGTTCTGCTTCGGGTTTCTGGTTGCGGCTGACAAGCCAGCCTACAACAACCATCAGGGCAAAGAAGCCCAGTGCCACCCACAACAACCAGGTAATGTTCGCGCCGCCGGTCTCTTCCGAAAACAAAGCGATTGCAAGCATAGGGTCCTCCGTAAAAGTAAGGTTTCATAAACTATAAGCGAGGACCGGGGAAATGTCAAAGGTCTATGGTATATTCCCCGGCATGACCATTGCCTCCGCCGCCACGCGGACCCTCGACCAACTCGCCATTCTCTACCGCGTCTTCGAGCATTCCACACCGCCTACTTCGCTGGAGGAGGCTGCCCGTGCACGCGAACAGGAACCGGGTCAGGTCATCCGCAGTATTCTCTTCCGCCACGAGCAGGAGTATTTCGTCATGGTGCTCATTGCCGGTCCTGGTCAGATCGCCTGGAAGCGTGTGCGCGACCACCTGGGAGTGACCCGCTTGAGCATGGCGACCGAGTCCGAGGTCCGCGAGGTGACCGGCTGCGAGATCGGCACGGTCAACCCACTGGGGCTGCCGCAGCCGGTCCGCATCCTGGCCGATGTGAGCGTTTTCAAACCAGAGGAAGTATCGCTCGGCTCGGGCGTGCGCGGGGCAGCGATCATCATGAAGTCGAAGGATTTGCAGAAGGCATTGGGAAAGATCGAGATCGGGATTTTTGCATAGCCTTCCGCCTTGGTATATAATCCAGCCATGCCCACCCCCACTCTGACCATTCTCGAAAACCTGTTTGCCATCCACCGCTTTGCGGCGGGCGCGTCCATCCCCAAGGAAGTGACCAGGGCCGAATTCTTCGCCGTCACCCGCACGGACGATGAACTCTCGCTGGTCGCACCGGAGAGCATCGAACTCAAAAGCGAAAAGACCGATGATGGCTGGGCCTGCATCCGGGTCAACGGGCCGCTGAAATTGACCCAAATTGGCATCCTGGCTGACCTGTCGGCAGCGCTGGCCAAGGCCAGGGTCAGCATCTTTGCCATTTCCACCTTCGACACCGACTACCTGCTGGTCAAGGCCGAGCAGGTGGACCAGGCCAAGACCGCCCTGGAAACCGCCGGGTACAAGTTCCGCAAGCCGCGCAAGCAGGCCGTGGAGGAGCCCCAGACCTTTGCCACGTTCCTGAAGAAGCAGGTGCCGGTGGTGCAGAAGTTGCTGGTCGAAAAGGTCGGCGCGGCGGCCATCGCCACCCTGAAAAGCGACGAGGCCTGGGCCATCGCCCTGGGCAGTGTGTACGAGTTCCTGCCGACCACCGTACGCCTAGTCGTGCCGCGTGATGCTTTCATCAACTTCTTCGTCCGCAACCGGACCCTGATCCTGCCTGCCAGCCTGAAACCAAACCAGTCCGAGGCACAGGCCAAAACCATCTCCACTGCCCGCGCTACCGCAGACAAGGTCAGCGCGGCGGTCAAGAAAACCACCATGAGGTCAAAATGAGCGAACCCAAACCCGAAGAGAAGAAACCCGAAGAGAAAAAGGCCGAGCCCAAGGACAACATTGTCGAGACCAAGCACAGTGTTGTCATCGGCGGCAAGGAAATCAAGTACACCGTCACTGCCGGGACGATCGTGATGAAGGAAGAGACTCCTGATCGCGACAAGGAGTCGGAGGGCGAAAAGCCCAAGGCCTCGTTCTTCTTCGTAGCCTACACCAAGGACGGCGTGGATGACAAGTCCAAGCGTCCGCTCACCTTCTCCTTCAACGGCGGCCCGGGTTCCTCGTCCGTGTGGCTGCACCTTGGGCTGCTGGGACCCCGGCGCGTGGTGATGGGAGATGCTGGTAACCTGCTGCCCCCACCCTACGGCATCACCGATAATGAATTCTCCATCCTTGACCAGACCGACCTGGTCTTCATCGACCCGGTCAGCACCGGGTACTCCCGCCCGGTGGAAGGACAGAAAGCCCACGAGTTCCACGGTTTCAAGAAGGATATCGAAACCGTAGGCGATTTCATCCGCCTGTACACCACCCGCTACGGGCGCTGGTTCTCGCCCAAGTTCCTGGCCGGGGAAAGCTACGGCACCACGCGCTCGGCCGGTCTCTCCGGCTATTTTCAGGAACGCCACGGTCTGTACCTGAATGGGATCATGCTCATCTCCGCCGTGCTCGACTTCAGCACGCTGGAATTCGATTTCGGCAATGATCTGCCCTACGTACTCTTCCTGCCCACCTACGCCGCCACCGCCCGCTACCACGGCAAGGTACGCACCCGCAAACCGATCAAAAAATTCCTGGCCGAAGTGGAAAAGTTCGCCGAGGGCGAATACGCTGCCGCGCTCGCCAAGGGTGCATCACTCAGCAAACGCCAGCAAACCCTCGTCGCCGAGAAACTGGCGCGCTACACCGGCCTGAGCGTGGACTACGTCCTGCAGACCAACCTGCGCCCGGTCATCTTCTGCTTCTGCAAGCAACTTCTGCGCGACCAGCGCCGCACGGTCGGACGGCTCGATTCGCGTTTCCTGGGCATGGACCGGGACGCGGCCGGCGAGATCTGGGAATCCGACCCCAGCATGGACGCCATCATGGGTCCCTACACTGCCGCCCTGTACGATTACGTCCGCAACGACCTGAAATTCGAGTCTGACCTGCCTTACGAGATCCTCAACGGCGGCGTCTGGCCCTGGTCGTACGCCGACCACGAGAACCGTTATGTCAACGTAGCCGAAACCCTACGCCATGCCATGTGCGTCAACCCGCACCTGAAAGTCCACGTGGCGAACGGGTTCTACGACCTGGCCACCCCTTACTTTGCCACACGGTACACCTTCAACCGTCTCGGGTTGGAGAAGGAACTACAGGGCAATATCTCGATGAGCTACTACGAGGCCGGTCACATGATGTACGTCCACATGCCGTCTCTCAAGAAACTCAAGGACGAACTGGCCGAGTTCATCCAGAGCTCAATCTGATAATCCAAGAGCGCAATACTGCGCTTTATCATAAAACACGCAAAAAGCGACAGGCGCAACCTGTCGCTTTTTGTTATGAAGTCTGACGGGAGATTTATTTCTGGATCAGCACGAAGATGCCGGTGAAATTGAGCGTGGCTGCCACGTGAGTACGGGTGTACTGGTGCGTGCCCACGATCACCTTGCGCCCATTACCCAGGTCAGTCACTTTATCGGTCAGCAGGTTGACCGCTGTCGGGAGTTCCACCCACTTGCTGTTGGCCGCGTCCCACCACAGGATCGCCAGTTTATCTGCCGTTACACCTTCGGGGATCTTGAAAGCAATGATGTAAGGGGTCGGCAGGACCGTCAGCGGAGAGCCGCCGCCGTTGATCTCCAGGTCGAAACCGGCCACAAAGGTCCCGCCGGTCACGCCCGCCGGGAGTTCCTCCTGACCCAATTTATTGTCCGTCGCCAGTCCGGCGACCGGGCAGCTTAGGAGCGCCATATCCCCGCCCGGCACAACCAGGCCAAAGGACAGGGTCTTCTGGCAAGACAGGTTGACCTGCCGCCCGTCACCGAAGACGTACGTGATGGGGGTCTTGGTCGGTTCGGGCGTGGCTTGGGGCGCTGAATTATCAGGAGGGGTACCATAATCGCAGGTGAGAAAGGGATTACCGGTGTACAACGCGCCATTTTTCGTCAACCATCCACTGCTGGGAGGATTGAAAGGCAAAGTAGGATTGTAGAACATCTGTACATCATCAGGTCCCAGAATATACCACTGTGAACTGGAAGGAACAAAAGTTTTTATCCAAAGAAAGGACACCGGCCCTCCACCTAAAAAGGATACGCTGCTAGGACCAATCGATATTTTATAACTCCCAAAAGAGTATGTCGGATAGCCTTTGTAATCTTCCAAATAGTAATATGTGCCGTTGGCCC
>CAZRCR010000155.1:0-5458 GCA_964598615.1 uncultured Anaerolinea sp. | reverse complement strand
AGTGGGGTTCGGTGGTGGAAGGGTTCACGCCTTCGCCGGTGGTGATGGGACCGTACAACCCGCCCTATTACAACGACTATTACGCCGCCTTCGGGCTGGAGAAGATCAAGGACCTGCTGTGCTGGTCCATCTCCGCCGCGGACGGTTACCAGATCCCCGAGCGCATCCTGAAACTGACCGACGCGGTGCAGAGACGCTACAACGTTCGCATCCGCCAGTTGAACATGAAAAATTACGATGAAGAAGTCAAGATCATCATCGAACTGGCCAACAGCACCATCATCGACAACTGGGGCTACAGTCCCGTTACCGATGCCGAGGTCCAGGCGATGGCGCGGGACATGAAACCGGTGCTCCAGCAGAAGGGTGTCCTTTTTGCTGAGGATCCGCAAGGGAAACCGATCGGCTTTGCCATCACCCTGCCGGATGTCAACACTCTGCTCAAGGGGTTGAACGGTCACATGTTCCCGTTTGGTTTCATCAAATTGCTGACCGGCATCCAACGCCTGAAACGTTATCGCATGTTCGCCCTAGGCGTGATTCCCGAATACCAGGGCAAGGCCATCGATAGTCTCATCTACCGTGCCATGTACGAAACGCTCTACACATCCGAGATGTGGATGGAGATCAATTACGTGCTCGAAGATAACTGGCCGATGGTCAACGCCATCAAGAAACTGGGTGCCGCGCCGCTGAGAAGATATCGCGTGTATGAGAGGAAATTGTAGGTCACGCATTTTGCGTGACTTTTGGAGTGTGGTCACGCTGCTGTAGCCACAACATGGGAGCCATCCCGTTTGCCCCAAAAGGAATCCAATGAAAACTTTTCTTCCCACTGTATTACTGATTTTGACTCTATCTGCATGTTCATTCGCCACGCCGCAAACTACGCCGCCTGATCCGTCAACACCATTGTCTGGCTTATCGCCGTTAACGTTTTCCTATAACATTCTGCCTCCCCAGATTGAACCCACAGAAAACCAGGCGGTGGTTTATGCAAGCCAGCAATCCAACGAGCAGGGTCTGCGAATTATGAACTGGCTGGAATATTGGAGCCGATGTGATAACCTGCCTTTCGATCCGGCTGTAGAGATGCGTTGGGGAGCCATCTTCGATGATCCAGAAAATCCGAGTTTTATTCTTAGGGTGATCGATACGGGGGAAGCATTCTATGCGGTACCGCTACGCAATGGGAATTGGATTGATCCCCCGTCTACACCTTGCCAGGGTACAATGGACTCGGCGTATGCTCCCGTTCTTCTGGCAAGCGGAGCAGACCGGCAACGGATTTCTGTCGAAGCCAGCACATTGAGAAAACAAGATGATCAGGGTCAGGTGGTGGCTTGGTTTAATATGCAGAGTGAACAGTGGGAGAGCGATTTTCCATTCTATCAATCAAAACTATACAACCTGCCGGCCAGTTATGAAGACCTACTCGCTTATCCGGATGAATTTGTCCAAGCGCCTGATCCGGTTACCGAACGAGCCGCTTTTGACAAATGGTTCTTGGAGGAACTAGTCCCAGCCTTGGGGCCTGTCTATCGGCGGCAACTTAATTATCATGTATATTCGGGTGGCGATTCCATAACTGGTTTTGATGCTTATACAGTCCCTGGTACGCAGCCTATTTTGGAGAGTGGGAGTATTGCCTTCTTTTACTTTGAAAGCGCAGGGGTTATTTATCCTGTCCCGTGCATCAACATTGATCGCGGCTATGAAGGAGAGCCTACCTATCAAACATTTTGCCCGGCTTTATTTGATCTTCCCAACGCCGGAATCAGCACTGCTTCACTTGTGGATTTGACGACCGGTGCCAGGTACGTGAGCGAAATCTATATCTATAACAATCTATCTGCCAGACCGGATATAGATTGGAGCGAGACCGTCATCAATATGGTGAATGGTATTGGTATGTATAACGATAATGGGAATTGGCTCCGTTTTGGCATGGGAACGATTATTACCTATCCTGTTAAGTAAGACTGCCACGTTTTGTTATCCATGCGGTAGGTCGTGCATTGCGTTACCTGCAATATGGAACATTGTTCTCCTTCGTAACGTCCAGTTTTCAGCAACCCTATTCCCGGAGGTGACCTATGAATGTTTCCCGACGCGATTTCATGAAACTGGTTGGCGTATCCGTTGCTTCCTTGGCTCTGACACGCTGCTCTCTGCCAATCGGGGCAACCTGTTACGTTCCCATGCCGCCCTCGCCCTATCCCACCGAAACCACGCGTAGCCGCCTGCGCACCTGCTGGCTGAGCTTTGGCGAACTGGCCCGGCGTACGCAGGAAGCAGCCCAGCAGGGGAGTTCGGAAGATACCTATGGATCGGAACTGACTGCCGAACACCGCGCTGCTCTCGACGAACTGGTTGCCAGCGGCGAATTGACCGCCTCGGTGGCTGCCCTCGTGCAGGAGGCCTATACTGCCGCGGTTTACCATATCTGGCGCTCCAATGCCCCGATGACCTGTTACGAGCCGATGATGGTGGACTATGCTCCTGTCAGCGCCAGCATCCTTGTCCAGCAGGCTGCCGCGCTGGACGAGATTGCCGCCCAAGGCACAGTCGACCCGGCTACGCTGGAAACTGCCCGCGCAGCTCTGGAGTACGACCTGGCTTACTACGCCTTGACCGACGAGGAAGTCAACAGCCTCTACGAGCAAATTATTGCCGAGTGGCAAGCCCAGGGCGGATCTGCTCCCGGCTTCGGAGAACTCGACCTGGAGATCACCCCTGATGCCCAGGCGGCGGCGCAGTTCATTATCAGCTTGTTGACAAGCCAATGACCGCTGTCCGCCCCAGGCTACAGTCGCTGATCTTCGAAGTCACCCAGGCTTGCAACCATGCCTGCCTGCATTGCTATAACGTCTGGCAGGGGCCGCAAACCATCCCCTACCCGCGCTGCCAACTCGATATGGCTCGGACCCTCGATCTGCTTGCCAAAGCCCTTGATGAAACCACCTGCTCCCACGTCACGCTGACAGGCGGCGAGCCGCTCCTGCGTTCTGACCTTTGGCCGATCCTCGAGTTTCTCCAGCGGCGTCATGTGCACATGACGGTGATTAGTAATGGGCGGTTGCTGACCGAGCCGGTTGTTATGTCACTGCTGGAGCGTGGGGTGGGACTGTTCGAGTTGCCGTTGTTGAGTCACCGGCGCGAAGTTCACGATGGGCTTTCCGGTGTGCCCGGCGCGTGGAACGCGGTCCTGTCAGCGATGGCGGACATCCGCCTGCACAGGGGGCAGGTGGTGGCGTCTTTTGTCGCCACCCGCAGGAATATCGAACATCTTGGCGAGACCTTGAAACTGGCCTTCGCCTTTGGGGCGCGCGGTGTGATGTTCAATCGCTTCAACCCGGGCGGACGGGGACGCGAACACCTGTCAGAATTACTGCCAACTGTTGATCAGGTCCGCGAAGCGCTCGGAGTGGCAGAGAAGATGTCTGTTGAACTCAAGCTGCCGATCTCCTGCTCTATTCCCATCCAGCCATGTTTGATCGATATCAGCAAACATCCCCACCTGGGATTCGGTTTTTGTGCCATAGGCAGTGAGCGTGCCTACTATACGCTTGACCCGCTGGGAAACCTGCGGGCCTGCAACCATACGGACTTGATCCTGGGGAATCTATTCAACGAATCCTTCGCCGCTCTGACCACCCCTGAACGTTTATCTGCATTTACCTGCGCCATTCCGTCTTTCTGTGTGGACTGCAACCGCCGCCTGGAATGCCAGGGCGGGTGCAAAGCTTCGGCTCAGGTCTGTTTTGGATCCCTTACGGCGGAGGAGCCGTTTTTAAGGAGTGCGTCGCACCACACCCGTAGAACGTTTCCTGCATAGCGGTGCGACGCACATTGCGTTACCCCAACGCCGCCAGCACCAACCCGGTTACCACCAGCGCGATCCCCGTCAGTTTTGGCGGGGTCGCTTTTTCTTTGCGGACCAGGATGCCGAGCGCCGCGCCGATGGGGATGGATAACTGCCGGAAGGCGATCACGTAACTGACGTTGCTGACGTAAGCCATGGAAGTCAACACCAGCCCGTAGGTTGCCAGGATGATGACCCCCATCAGCGCCGCTGTGCGCCATTCTGGACCTCGAGCCTGTAGCAACACCTGCCGCTCCGGTGCCCAACTTAGCAGGAGGATTGCCATAAAGAACGAGATACTGACGGCTTCCAATTCTCCGAAGAGCAATGCCCAGCCCAGGGGGTTGAGCGGTGTGTCGGGCAGGGAACGCAGCATCCGCAGGGACTGGTCATCCAGCAGGGTGTAACCGGTGATGCAGACTGCTGCCAGCAGGGCGAAGAGCACCCATTTGTGGAGGTAATGCTTCGGGTGTATCTCGCTGAAGCGCGGCTGGGGCAGGAGGATGCAGCCGATGGTCACCAGGGCGAAACCCAGGTAAGCGAGGGGAGCGATCTGTTCGCCGCGTCCCAGCGCCACGCTGACGATGGCTACAAAAACTACCGGCAGGGAACGCGCCAGCGGGTAAGCGTGGGACAGGTCCCCGGTCCGGTAGGCGGCGGCGAGGAACACGTAGTAGATTCCCTGCACCGCGCCAGTGGCGGCGAGCAGTCCCCATACGAGGGGCGGGATGACGGTCAGCCCGGCGCGGAAAATGACCAGCATGGGCGACAGGATGATGGCCGATGCGATGGTGGCCATCAGGAAGAAAGCAGCCTGCGGATTCTTGCGTTTGCTGAGAAAGTTCCAGAAAGCATGTGTAAAGGCGGAGACGGTAACAAGTGCAAAGGCGAGGATGGTCATGAAGTTTTATCCTGATAGAAGTCTACGATCTGTTCAGCGTAGTCGATGATACTTTTGCGCAATGGTTCGGGTTGGAGCACTTCCACGGCGCGGCCCAGCCCGAGCAGACGGGTACGGGCTGTCTCGAAGGATTCAAAAGGCAGATCGAGCGTTACCCATCCATCCGGGTCGGGTGGCGCGTTTTTTGCGGAAAGGTCGCGGAAGCGTTCCTCCAGATGGTAGCGCAGGCTGTTGATCATTCCGGGCGAGACGCGTACATGTGCCACGAACGGCGGCTGGGACTCGTTGTCGGCACACCATTTTTCCCAGAAGGCAACCAGGTCGAACTGTGCCGGACGGGGAAAGGTCTCTGCCAGCAGTTCGGCTTCGATCACCTGAGAGACGCGCACCACACGTACATTTTCTTCCCAGGCATACACCAGGTGCCAGAGGTTGGCCTTTGCCACCAGTCCATAAGGGGCAACCGCTTGCTCCACCTGCCGCCCTAAAAAGGTGTGGAATTTCATCCGTACCATCCGGTCGTTCCAGACAGCCTGCTGGAGGGTTTGCAGGCCGGGGATGGCTTCCTCGGTCTGGAACCACCACGCGGAGTCGAGGTGGATGCGTTGGCGGGCACGAGCCTCGGCGCTGCGGCGTGAATCGGGCAGGGGGGCCGGGAGGTTGAGCCGGGCGGACGTGAGCTCACGGCTCCC
>CAZRCR010000154.1:0-5463 GCA_964598615.1 uncultured Anaerolinea sp. | reverse complement strand
AGCCCATCTCTCCTGAATTCGAGACCAGCCTGCGCCGGGCTTTGGAAGTTCCCGGCCCGGAGCCTCAGTTTGTGGATCGGTTGCGCTCGAAACTCGAACAAGAAAAGGCAAACAATATGCAACCGCAAAAACGCACTTTCTCTCCCCGCCTGGCGTGGGGGCTTGCAGCCATGGTTGGCATCCTGACCCTCGGCCTCCTGGCCGCCACTCCTTCTGTCGTGGAGGCTGTGAAGCGCCTGTTTGGCTACGTTCCCGGAGCCGGGGTCGTCGAGCAGACTGTTTCGCTTCGGGCGTTGTCTGCGCCGGTAATCGTCGAACGCGACGGGGTCACCCTGACCGTTCTGCAAGCTGTGGTCGCTTCCGATAAGACCTCCCTGACCTACCAGGTGGAGAATATCCCGGCGTCTGCCATGGCTGGCTTCACCGAAGGCGGCACGCCCATCCCCTTCTGTAACTGGAACGACAATCTGCGCCTGCCGGATGGTAGCATCCTTTCCATTTCTGCCGGGCAGGGTGTTGACCTGGAGGTCGGTTCCCAGTACATCCTGATCTTTGACCCGCTCCCGGCAGATGTGAACGAGGCTACCCTGCTCATCTCCTGCCTGCCCGGCACCATGCCCGGCGCGGCGCCGGAGAATTGGGAGATCCCGCTTACTTTCGTTCCTGCCCCATCCGATCTGGTCGTTCTCCCGGTCATCGAGGTAACCCCCTCTGTCGAAGCGACCGAGGCCGCAACTGCCTCCCCGTTGCGCATCGAGAGCGTGGTTGAATTGGAAGATGGCTACCTTCTGTTCGGTTCAGTCAGTTCCATCACGCTGCCGAATGGTCTGGTCACCTCGCCGTACATTTGGAATATCCGTTTCACGGATGCCAATGGTCAGGAAGTTCCGTATGAATATCCTGCGGATGTCGTCCCGCCTGTCGGGGACGCACAGACTTCCCCCTGGGTGTACAAGATTCCCGGCAAGGACCATGCCTGGCCGCTGACGATCACGCTCGAGATGGTCAATGCTGTCCAGACGGGCGAACAGGCCAGCTTCGAGTTCGAGACCGGCGCTGCCACGCAGGAGGGCCAGGCCTGGACCATCAACCAGGACCTGCAGGTCGGCGATTATGCCCTGCGCGTGCTGACAGCCGAACGCACGGCCAACGGATATAAGTTCACCTTCGAGTCCGGGGATGCGGCTGTCATTGCGGCCAATGTGGACATCCAGAGCCTCGACCAGAACGTTATCGTCGGCGGGGGAGGCGGTGGTGGAGGCGGGGGCGGCACTTTCGAGGCAGGCCTTTCGTATCGCGGACAGGTCCCCGAAGGTACGCTGACAGTGGTTGTGTACGATGTTACCCTGCTCATCCCTGATACCTGGTCGGTGCAGTGGATGCCGTAAAATCCTGCAAATGAAACTGTCTGTTTGAAAAAAGACTTCCGAAGTCTCGAAACCTTCGGAAGTCTTTTCTTATCAGAAACCAGTCTGGCGAGGCAGAAAACCCATCCCGCGGAGGGATGCAGGTGGTTGATGCGGTGTGCTATTCTGCTTTAACCATCCCACCCTTGGAGCATTTTATGGAATTCCCCTTTGAATGCCAGTACCGCACCCTGCCGATCAAACGCCTGCCTCAGTTGCAGGCAGATATCGACCAACTGCGGGAAGCCGGGAAGATCAGCCAGAACAAGGTTTTCCAGTCTTATACGAACCATTTCAAATATGCCCTGCCTGAAACTTTCCCCGACGCTCGTTCGATCATCATAATGGCGGTCTCGGTCCACCCGGCGCGGGTCAACTTCCACCTCGATGGAACCGTCCATCAGGTAATGATGTCACACCTGTACTACGAGTCTGGTCTGACCGGCGCGATGCTCCGCCAGGAGGTCGAACAGGTCATTCTCCAGAATTCCGGTCACCGCTATGAACGGGTGGATAGCATGTTCCTGAAACGGCTGGCGGTCCGTTCGGGGCTGGCACGTTACGGACGCAATAATATCTGCTATGTAGGCGAGATGGGCAGCTTCATCGCCCTGTTCGCCTACCTGACCGATCAATGTTTTGACGAGGACCCCTGGACGGAAGTCCGTTTCCTGGACCAGTGCGAGAAGTGCAAGATCTGTCTCAATCATTGTCCCACCGGCACCATCCGGACCGGGGAACCGGTCATCGACATTGAACGATGTATCACCCTCTACAACGAGATCGAGGGGGAGTTCCCGGCCTGGATTCCCCCCGCAGCGCACAATTCCCTGATGGGCTGCCTGCACTGCCAACTGCCCTGTCCGGCCAACCGGCAGGCCCTTGACCGGATCGGCCAGATGGAAGATGTGACCGAATCCGAGACCCGCCAGTTCCTTGCCGGCAATATGGACGAAGCCACCCTCGAGTCTGTCAGTAAGAAGTTGGGCCTGCCTTACATGGTCGGCTCTCCGGAGACCCAGGCCGTTTTTACCCGCAATTTGCGCGTCTTGCTCGAACGTTGATCCTTGATGAGTTGCCACCACCCTCCCGAAGGTTCCAGGCTTTCGGGAGGGTGGTATGATTCAGGGTATGGAAATTTCCCTGATTGCTCTGCACTCGCATGTGACCATGGATCTGGTGGACACCTCCGGTGCGGTCGAACGCTGCGAGTACACCCTGGTTACGGCCAAACAAGCGGACCTGCGGGCTGGCTTGCTGGACGAGTCTACACCCCTGGGGCGCGCACTGATGGGCCACCAGGCCGGGGAGACTGTCCCTTACAAGGTCGGGGATTTGCGCGAAGTACGCATCCTGACGGTGGAGAGCGGGGCGGAGGATATCTCGCCCGAAGCCGCCCAAAAGCGCAGGGCCGATGTGCAAAAAGCCGCCGCCCAGTCGGAGATCACCAACCAGATGATCTTTGCCACGGCCAGCGGCAGCAAATGGGGCGATTATGATGTGAATGTAGACAAGCTGCTGAAAGAGAACGAAGAAACAGAAAATCCCCCCGAGGAATAGTTCAATTCCCTGCCAGCCGGGCCAGCCGTCCGGCAATGGATTCCACGATGGCATCCGGCACCCCGTCCACGGCCTCGGATTGCAGCCGCAGGTCGACCGGGTCGTTGACGTAGTCCACAGCCAGGAATTGATCGGCATCCGTCAGTGCGATCTCGGTCGAGAACATGTGCAGGCCGCAAAATCTTGCAATGCGATATGGCATTTCGTACAAACTGCGCAACCCGTAGCGGGCCCTTTCTTCCGCACTGACGCGCCGGTACACATGCGTGGACTGGTCCCACCAGCAGGGGTGTACCGACCCGGCACAGTAGAGGACCCGGAACCAGGCCGGGCGGCCATCGAGCAGACGCGGGGTAACGTGCGCCTGGAGCAGGTACTTCTCCGCCGGGAATTGCTGCCGGGCCTGCTGGACCTGCTCCCAGGTACAGGCTTCGAGCACCACTCCCTCGCCTCCGCCGCCGATAGCCGGTTTGATGGCAAAACGCCCGGTCAATGGGGCCAGGTCGGGCGATGGACAGTCGGGTTGTTCGCGGAAAGGGGGCAGGATGAGCGTATGGGGTGTGTCCAGGCCGCGGCTGATGAACTCGAGGTGCATGGTGGCCTTATCCCAGGCCCATTGGGAGCGTTCGTGTGGGTTGAAGCATGGGATACCCTGCGCCCGCGCCTGGTTTGCAATGGGTTGGAAGCGTTCGTCGGAATCGGAGGCCCGGTCGAACAGCCACCGGAACAGGGTCCGGCCCGCTTCGAGTTCGGGAAGCAGGGTGTCTATGTTGGCGGGGGTGATCTGGAGCAGGGTCAGCCCGCGAGCGGTGCAGGCGGATGTCAGCAGGCGGGCAAGGCCGGCATCGTAATCCCAGTTCCAGACGAAGCACAGATCATAAGTGGTCATGCGTTCGTTCGCTTTTTCCGTCTGCGGCGTGGCTTGCGGGAGAACAGACCGAAGAAAACGAGGAACAACCCGCCGGTATAAGCCAGCCAACTGACAAAGACTGCCCGTCCCGGAGCGTAGGGTGTGTAACTGCCATCCGGCGCGGCGCACATCAACCGTGTATCCGCGGATTCGATGGCGGCTGGGGACATGTCCGCGTTGAGCAGGACTGGTTCCGGGCAGGCATAGCGGTTACGCAGTATCAGTCCACCGGGCAGCAGACCGGCGACGAGAATGGTCAGCACGGCCGCGGCCAGGATGGAGACCGGGAAAGCCAGCAGGGCAGCGTCGCTCAGGCGGGTATCAGCTTTGGATGGCATGCAAGTGCCTCGTTGCAGGAATTATAGCGTTTTTTGCCGGGGGATGGGGGCATTCTCTTATGGAACACTGACCGGCGCGGATCATCGGTCCGCACCGGTCAGGTTGCAGGCTTTCGTCTCGAAAATGTTCAGCGGGAGAGTCTAGTATTCGTCCCAGTGGCTTAACATGGGGTGGAGATCGGGAAAGAGAACAGCAGCCAGGTCCGCGGCGAGACCGGTGCAGGTGACGTTTTCCTGGCGGATGACCTCGTCCGGGGCATCGGAGCCGATCAGGAGGCGGCCGATGGCGGGTCCGGCAAGCAGCCGGTCTTCCCCGGGCGCGTCTGCCGTGACGGCTACTTTCCCGCTGTCGATCTGCAGACTGGCGTTCTGGTCACCACCGTCCAGGTAAAGGGTCCCGCGCCACGCTGCGAATGGGGAGCGTGCCAGTCTTTGCTCCAGCAGCGGGCGAACCTTTTCCAGCGTGCTGTGCAGGTTGATCACTTTCACGCGCCAGCCGGAAATGTCGAAGTAGCGGTCTTCCACGATGACCGCACCGCGGCGCAGAAGTTGCAATAGGGGATGATGGTACGGCAGGGCGAAGAAGGCCAGTTTTTCACAGTTGCTCTTTTGGTAGAGTTCCCTGACCACGGCCAGCCCTTGCCGGGGATCGCCGCAGGCTTCGAGACACATGAAAACCTTGGGGTCATCTTCGGAAGGCAGGGCGCGGACGTAGCCGTCGAGACGGCCCTGGGCATCGAACCAGGCGTGGACGCCGATATCGTCGGGATGGCGGTTGCGGTAGGTCGGGCGGACAGCGGTGCCGGTATAAGCGGCGTATTCCCGGTTGTAGAAGGCATCCATTTCCGGGACGCGTTCCGGGGGCAGTTTTTCATAAGGAGCCGGAGTATCTCCATTTGGAATTTCCTCCGGTTTTACATAATACGTAAGGTAATTCCAGGCGCGTGCGTACCCGATTTTGGCATAGTGCCGGCCGCGCAGGATGCTCAAGTCGTAGCCGGCCTTATACATGGCTTCGAAAGAAGATTCTGCGGCGTGGTGCATGAGTCCCAGCTTGCGGCACGTCTCGTGGGTGGCAACCGCGCCGATCCCGCCCACCTTGAGTTCGAGCGATTCCAGGCGCATCTGGTAGCCCCACACGCCCCAGTGATGGACGAGCGTTTCCCCCTCCCAGAGCAGGCGCGAGACGTTCCAGGCGTAATTGCTGTTGCCAATGTAGCTATTGGCGAACCCATCCACGTCCTGGCCC
>CAZRCR010000153.1:0-5464 GCA_964598615.1 uncultured Anaerolinea sp. | reverse complement strand
GGCATCCGGCGCGGCGGCGTGGATGGTGGTCCGCATGGCTTGCAAACGTTCCTGAACATCGGGCGGGAAGGCGGCGATGTATTCGTCGATGGTGTTGACGGGTTTCATGATTTTTACCTTTCAGAGTAGAAGAACCGATAAATAGGGAACCGGGTCCCCGGTCAGTCCTGCGCCGGGCGGCGGATGGTCTTGCGTTCCAATCCGCCGAGCAGGGCGATCAGCAGCCAGGAAATGGCGAAGTACAGGACAGCGGTCATGATAAGCGGAAAGAAGGCGTCGAAGGTGCGGCTGCGGATGATGTCGCTGGCTTTGGTCAGGTCCTGGACGGCGATATAGCCGACGATGGAGGTCATCTTGACCAGTGAGATCACCTCGCCTTTGTAAACGGGCAGGACGCGCCGGAAAGCCTGCGGCATGACGATGTAAACGAAGGCCTGCGCTCTGGTGAAGCCGCTGGCAACCCCGGCCTCGGCCTGACCCTTGTCCACGCTCTCGATGGCAGCGCGGAACATCTCCGAAGCGTAAGCCCCGAAGTTGAGCCCAAAGGCGATGACCGAGGCCAGCACCGGGTTGATGTTCACCCTGGCGAAGACCACGTAGAAGATGAGCATCAAGAGCACCAGCACCGGGATGCCGCGGATGATGGAAATGTAGACCCGGGCGACGCCGCGTGCTGTTTTGCTGTGCGACATGCGCATCCAGCAGACCAGTGCGCCGAGCAGGGTGCCCAGGATGACGGCCAGGATCGAGATGAAAGCGGTGGTCAGGATGCCATCCACGATCAGCAGATAGCGGTCTTCGGCGATGATGTTGTTGTAGAAGCTGTCTGCCACTTTCTGGAAGAACGGGGTGGGCTCGCCGGTCTCGACGGCCTGTCCCTGGCCCATCACGCAGGCGCTCAGTTCGAAGTAGGGGTCAGAAAAGTCGATCTGCTGTTTGCGTTCCTCGGTGATCATGATCGTGCTGACGATCATCTCCACCTTGCCGGTGGAAACGGCGGCGATCAGGCTGCCAAACTCCATGTCCGAGTAGACGATCTGCTTCTGCTCATAGGCACCGAAGCGTTCGATCAGTTCGATGTCCGAGCCGACCAGTTCGTTGTTCTGGATGACCGTAAAGGGCAGGCCTTTGTCGCTGACGATGCCCACGATGATCTGTCCGTTCGCGCCGCTGTTCTCGATCTCCGGCATGATGTAGTTGCTGTCTGTGAACCAGCGCTGGCGCCAGTCGGCATAGACGCCGTTGGCCTGGATCTCGGCCAGAAAGGCGTTGAACTCCTGGCGTAACTCGTCGTTATCCTTGGCGAACCCAACGCCCACCGGGTTGGTAAAGACATTGCTGACCAGCAGTATCAGGGACGGGTTTTCCCTTTGCAATTCGCTGAACACCTGGCAGTTGATGAAACCGGCGTCCACTTTGCCGTTCTGCACGGCCAGGATCAGGTCGGGGTAGTTCTTGTATTGCAGGACTTCCGTGTCCGGGTAGTTCTTTGCCAGGTAGGTGTCGTAGACCGTGCCCTGCAGGACGCCCACCTTCCCGGCGGCGACCTCGTCCATGGTCAATGCGCTGGCCGGGGTGGCCGTGGGCTGGACCTGCGAGCAGGCCGCCAACAGCGAGAGAATGACCATCGCTGACAGTGCCCACAGGAGTTTCATGCGCCAATCGAGTGTACGGTTCATGGGCTGTCTCCTGTCAATCATCGAGTGGGAAGGCAACGATGCGGAAGATCTCGCGGACCGACTCTTTGGCCCGCACCACGGTCATGGCCACGCCCAGGCTTTCGGCCTGCTTTCGCGCTGCCATCAGCACACGCAGCCCGGCGCTGCTGATATAGTCGAGTTCGGACAGATCGAAGGTCAGGGCGGTGAGACCGGGCTGGAAGATGGTTTCCATCTCCCGGACCAGTTCGGCTTGCGTGACGGAGTCCAGTTTGCCTGCAAGCAGGAGCGTAACGGTCGTGCCGGTTTGGGTCTTATGGATCATCATGGAGGGCCTCTATATCGCGATCAGGAGCTGGTTCTGGTGATTGGCGTAGGAATGCTGCAGGTTGCGGGCCTTGCTTTTCAGGATCATCAAGGCCAGGTTATCTTCGCTCTCATCCCGGAGCGGATTCTGCTCCTCACCGGGATACTCGAAAACGGCCTGGAACTCGCCGCGTTTTTCTGCATATTCAAGGGCAAAGGTGATGGCCTGTCCGGCCTGTTTGAGTGGCAGGAGCAGGTTCACGAGCGTTTCTTCCCCCACGAGCAGGATGGTATCCACGGTGGTCTTGTCGATGGTGTGCCTAGCGCAGAAGGACTCGATCTGCGCGTTCAGCCGGTACAGGTCGAAGTCGCGGCTGTCGATCTCCTGTTTCAGGATGCGCAGGCGATGGATGAAGGTGCGCGTCTTTTCTTTCTGCGGGTTCTCGAAGATTTCCTTCGGAGTGCCTGCCTCGTAGATGACACCCTCGTCCATGTAGAAGACCCGGCTCGATACGTCGCGGGCAAAATCCATCTCGTGGGTGACGATGGCCATCGTCATGCCTTCTTTGGCAAGGCGACGCATCACTGCCAGTACCTCGCTGATCATGGTCGGGTCGAGGGCCGAGGTCGGTTCATCGAACAGGATGATCTCCGGGTCCATGGCGAGACAGCGGGCGATGGCCACGCGCTGCTTCTGACCGCCCGAAAGTTCCTCGGGGTAGCGGTTGGCTTTTTCGGAGAGACCCACCAGCTTGAGCAGGTCGGCAGCCTTGGTTTCGGCATCCTTTTTGCTCATGCCTCTTAGTTTGATCGGGCCGAGGGTCAGGTTGCCCATCACGGTCAGGTGGTCGTACAAATTGAAGGACTGGAAGACCATCCCCATCTTTTGGCGCAACCTGGGTACGTTCACGCCCTTCTTCAGGATATCCTCCCCGTCGATGTAGATGTGACCTCCGTCCGGCGTCTCCAGCAGGTTCAGGCAGCGCAGGAAGGTGCTTTTTCCTGTGCCTGATGGGCCGATGATGGAGATGACCTCGCCCTGCTTGATCTCGGCATTGATGTCTTTCAGCACTTCCAGGTCCTCGTAGCGTTTGGATAGATGTTCGATCTTGATCATGCCTGTGGCCTCCGATGATGAGCGTATGAAGCGTAACGAACGTCGCCGGACCTCGAACCGGTCGGCAAAAAAACTATTTCGTCATTTCCCGTCCCCACAACCCGACGATGACTGCCACCAGGAAGAACAGGATGGTCAGGAAGGGGGCGTAGTAGGTCAGATTGGCGCTGTTGGTGGGCAGCCAGGAAGCCAGGCCGGTGGAGGCGGCATAGGACAGTCCCCAGACCAGCCCACTGCTGATCAGCGCCATGGTCAGCCCGGCCCACAATCCTGCCCCGCAGGCAGCCAGCAGGATGGGCAGAAGGAATTCCCCGGCGGAAGCGGTCGAGACCCCATAATAGCCGGTATCCGCCAGACAGAGACCGGTGACCAGAACGACCAGTACCCACAGCACCAGTCTGGACCTGCCGCGGCGGTTCATATCCACCAGCCCGGCCAGGATCAGGCCGAGGGTGATCCCCGCCACGACCGTTTCCATATCTTCCAGGGTTCCGGTGAAGACCCAGAAAAGGATCATTCCCAAAACGGCTGCAAATAATGCCCCGCAGGTCACGAGCACCAGCACGGCGCGGGCACGGTCGGAGCGGTTGTCGGTGGAGGGGAGGAGACGTTGAATCAGGGATAACATAGCTGGCCTTTCTGACTTAGGAGCGTGATTTTGTTTTCTGCATTCTGGAGTTTTCGAGTTCTTCCAGGATTATACCCATTACGTTGTTGATGTTGTTGAGCACATCGCTATTCCAGAAGCGCAGGACGCGGTACCCTTTCGCTGCCAGGAAGGCTGTCCGTTCGATATCGTACTCTTCTTGATCCAAATGCCGGCTCCCGTCTACTTCAATGACAAGTTTCTGACTTGGGGCACAAAAATCTGTGATGTAGTGACCGATGGCATGCTGTCGGCGAAAGTGAACGCCTTCAGATTCCCGCAGTTGACGCAGGTAGGCCCAGAGTTTGATTTCGGCAGGCGTGGGTTCTTTGCGTAATTCCCAAGCGCGGTGGAGTGTTTTTGGAGTGGAGCGTCTTGGCGACATGGTCGATCTCTATTTTGGCCCTCCCCGACCCTCCCCAAGTCCATTTGGACTTGGGGAGGGTGTCCCGTAGGGACGGGTGGGGCAAGAACGGGGGGCCTAATACTCTCCCGCAAATTTCTCATGGACCCAGAGAAACTCGTTGCGTTTGTTCATCACGCGGACCAGGCCGCCGAAGCCGGGGTCTTTGGCTTTGAGAAGGGTATGGAGTTCACGAAGAGTGGCCCCATCGGCTCGAATTGCTGTTCCGTGCGGCAAATTGACTGAGTCCCCCCTGTTTATCTGCTCAACCACTTTTTCATTTCCGCTTAATGTCGCATCAATTACTTCTTTTCCGAAATTGAGTTGATCTTCCAGCTTTTCATATACTGTGTGTTCGAGCATAAGTTTCGTTGCTGAAGATGCTACAGGTAGGACAAGACTTAGAGTGCTTGTAATAACTTTAAGAAAAGGTGCAGCTTTTTTGAACCAATTACGGGTGAGTTCTAGTTCATAGGTGCCTTTGTTGCTATTGTTCCCATTCAAGATAGGCAAGGGAAGCCGCGAATGTTCACAACATAGGGTTAAAAGAAATTTAGAACTTGTCCATTGCTTTAGGTTGAGGATTGAACGATCGGCAGGTATAAGGCTAAATAATCTAGGACCTTCTTTAGCCTCATCGACTAAAGTTTGGATGATGCCGGCATAGATATCATCAATTTGACTGAGAATGCGGCGGGTGTGGGAATCCAATTGACTAAAGTGATTTAATGCTTTATTACCATATTGAATCAATAATTGACGTACCTCAGTCAGTTCATTCTGAATACTTGTATACTCATTGAATAAAATTTCAATAGGCTGTGGGCGAATGTCAGGGGCGTTTCGGAGTAACAAATCAATATCTTGGGCTTGATTGCAACCGGAAACCATGCAGGGAAATGTTTTCATGCCTTGCCTCTTAAACGTTATAAGCTTTTCAACTTCAAACATTCCAGTTCCTGGTGCATCTTTGCCGCATGGTGTTAAACACGGTACCATTACATCACAACGCAAACCTTCCCAAAAACTTTCAACTAGATATTTGACCTCGCTTGTCAGCAAGCCCAGAAAGAATTCGGGATACGGCGCGCGGACAGTGATGTGGACGTCGTTGCCGATGTGTTGGAGAAAGGCTCGGCCATTGTAGGTGTTGTCGAGGACAAGACCACGCTGCCAGTGGACACTTTCAGTGTAGTTCACACGTCCAAGCGAGTATTTGTGCAGGCGCACGATCAACTGGTAGAACAGTCCTTCTGCGTTGGCCGATTGACCGTTGCCCGCGTCCACGATGCGGCAGATCTTCATCGGCGGCGCCGCCGCGTCGCCGGAGCTGA
>CAZRCR010000152.1:0-5473 GCA_964598615.1 uncultured Anaerolinea sp. | reverse complement strand
GGATGATACTGTTCTTCCTCTTTCACCTTGGGAATTTGCTACGCCATTGCCTAAGGTAATGGTAGATAACGTTATTTCCACAACGATAAATACTACGATCATGACTACTCGTTTTGTTGACGGGTATTCTGAAATATGGCTTTATCGATCTTATCGCGATGATACTGACAATACGACACATGAATTTATTGTTTATTCTCCCGATAATGATGGATGGGAAATAATCCCTGCTGAAATTGATAATGATACGTACATTTACGATTTATTTGTAACTGACAATGGGACAATTTTTGGAGGTACATACCAGGAAAATAACCCACAAAGTCCACTTCAATCAATTCTCAGTATTTTTAACGACGAAACGCGACAGTTTGAACCGGTTCTCGATGTTTCTACCATTCCTTATGGTGTCGGAGAAAGTTATTACATTGAATGGACGCAAATACTTATAGATGCACAAGGCGTGTTTTGGTTTATCGTTCCTCAAACAGCAATCTACAGTTATGATCCCGATTCGCACTTTGTTGAATACCATATTAAACTTCCTCCTGATCGTTTGTTGTGGGGGGATGCCATTTCCGAGGATGGGTTGATATATATCCAACTTCATGATCCTGCCAGCATCAGCCATGAGGTGGATGATGGCGAACTCTATTTATTTTCACCCAAGACGAATGATATGAACGTTATTGAAATTCCGCAAGAGCGCTGGCCCCATGCGAATGAATTATTGGTTGATCAATCTGGACGACTCTGGTTGGGGGCTGTTGGATACAGGGATTCAACTGGCAATTGGACATTGCTGCATACACATATTTTCGATTACTTTTTTCAAAAAGATTGGCACGCCCCATATTCTTGGTATAGCGATCCTGATGTGATTTATCAAAGTTCGGATGGGCGAATCTGGTTCCAAATTGAACAACCTGATGGCCCTGTGCTTAAAACTGGCATGGCCTGGTATGACCCAGACACAGGAGATGGTTGTTGGTTTACTACCGAGGCATCCAATGTTGTGGAAGATTCGTCACAGAATGTTTGGATTGAGGTCAACCAAAATCTATACAAATACTCACTTGTATCATCTGAGAACCAACCGTAGGGTCAGATATGCATTAAGCAGAAATAAATCGTGGCGGACAATTTGTCCGCCACGATGTGTTTCAGGAGGGGGGAGGATACTACTTACGGCTGCGCAGGAAGGTGGGGATGTCGAGATCTTCGGTGTTGAAGGTCTGCGGCTTGAACTCGGTCGTGGACTGGCTGATCTGCGCTTCGACACTGACCGATTCGGTCGGGCGGGAACCCATTTGCAGGTCCACGCGCTGGCCGGGGCGGGAAGGCTGGGCGATGCGCCGCGGCAGACCAGTGCGCTCGAAGCCGGTGGCGATGACCGTCACACGGATGTCGTCGCCCATGTCCGGGTCGATGACCGCGCCGAAGATCATGTTCACATCGGGGTGGGCGGTCTCGCGGATGATGGCTGCAGCCTGGTTGACCTCGAACAGGGTCAGGTTCGGGCCGCCGGTCACATTGAAGAGCACGCCGCGGGCGCCATCGATGGTAATGTCCAGCAGTTGGCTGGAGATGGCCTGTTCGGCGGCCAGACGGGCGCGATCCTCGCCGGATGCCTTGCCGACTGCCATGAGGGCTGCGCCGCCTTCGGACATAATGGTCTTTACGTCGGCGAAGTCGAGGTTGATCAGGCCGGGGACGGTGATGAGTTCGGAGATACCGGCAATGCCCTGACGCAGGACTTCGTCGGCCATCTTGAAGGCATCATTCAGGCTGGCGCGCTTGTCCATGATCTGGAGCAGGCGGTCATTCGGAATGACGATGAGCGTGTCGGCATGTTCCTTGAGATTGGTCATGCCGGTCTCGCAGGACTGCATGCGTTTGTTGCCTTCGAAAGTGAAGGGACGGGTGACCACACCGATGGTCAGCGCGCCAACATCCTTGGCGATCTGGGCCACGATGGGAGCCGCACCGGTGCCGGTGCCGCCGCCCAGGCCCGCCGTCACGAAGACCATATCCGCGCCCTTGAGCACGTTGTACAGTTCTTCGGCGGATTCTTCGCCGGACTTGCGCCCGACCTCGGGGTCGCCGCCCGCGCCCAGTCCGCGTGTCAGCTTGGTGCCGATGCGAACGCGGGTGGAAGCCTTGGAAAGCATGAGCGCCTGGGCATCGGTGTTGATCGTGACGAACTCAACGCCCTGGATGCCTTCCTCGATCATGCGGTTGACGGCGTTACAGCCGCCACCACCCACACCAACGACCTTGATGCGGGCAAACGATTCTGCTTGATTCTTCTTTGCGTCCATAGTGCTCCTCCTGAACTATTCGAACAGGTGACCTATATTTTACTTGCTTGGAACGACTTCGCGAAGACCCAAAAGAGTCAGTCGTTCCCGATTCTTATGGCAAGAGCCGCTTGAACAAATCCTTGATGGGATCGAGCGTCACGCGGCTTTCTGCTTTTGGACTGCGCCGTCCCCCGCGGTTTTGCGGGGTGGGCGTGTCATCTTCTGTCAGGGCGGCGGCCCAGTGGAGCAGGCCAACGCCGGTTGAGTACGCTGGGCTTTTCAACTGGTCGACCAGACCGACCAGTTTTTCCGGCTGTGCTGTGCGGACGGGCAGGCCGAGCACGTGCGAAGCAAGCGACCGAATTCCGGGTAAAGCGCTCGAACCGCCGGTAATAACCATGCCTGCCGGTAGTAACCCATCATAACCCGAACGTTTGATTTCCTGCAAGGTTAAAGCGAAAATTTCCTCGACCCTGGCCTCGATGATGTGCGCCAGATCCTTGCGCATGATGCGGATGGGCTGTTCCTCGCCGAAGGCCTTGACAGCAAAATATTCCTCGGCGCCTACGCCGGATTTCATGGCGAAGCCGTACTTCTTCTTGATTTCTTCAGCCTGGTCCAGCGGCAGGCGCAGGCCGGTGGCGATGTCGTTGGTGATGTGATTGCCGCCCACAGCCAGTACCATCGTGTGCCAGACGTGACCGTCCACGTAGATGGCCAGGTCGGTGGTGCCGCCGCCGATGTCGCAGACGGCCACGCCGCTCTGGCGTTCGGTATCCGTCAGAACCACATCACCGGAGGCGAGGGGATTCAGCACGAACTGGAGTGTTTCCACGCCCGCCGCACCCACGCACTGACGCAGGTTTTCCACGGTGGCCTGGGCGGCGGTAATGATATGGGCTTCCACTTCCAGCCGGTAGCCATGCATCCCCAGGGGCTGGGAGATGCCGTCCTGACCATCCACGGTGAAGCCACGCTGGATGATGTGGATGATCTCCCGGTTGTGGGGGATGGCCACGGCACGGGCGGCGTCGAGCGCGCGCAGCACATCGTCGGTTTCGATGACCTCGTTCGCCACGGCGGAGACGCCCCGACTGTTGATGGACGAGACGTGCGCCCCGGCCAGGCTGACCACCGCGCCGGTGATCTCCACGCCCGAAGACTGTTCGGCTTTGCGCACCGAGCGGGTGATTGCCGCTGAAGCCGCAGCCAGGTCCACGATCACGCCCTTCTTGATGCCTTCCGAAGGTTCCACGCCCACGCCCATGATGCGGATGGTTTCAGGCTCCACCCGCCCCACCAGGGTGCAGACTTTGGTCGTGCCGACGTCGATACCAACAACGATTTCGTCCATAGGCTACTTGTAGAAAGGTGAATTAAGATATTCCACGCTGATCAGCGCGGGTTGGATGCCCTGCTGGGCAAACTGGTCTACCATGGATTGGTAAACCAAGAGTTTCATTGGGATATCGGCAGTGTTCTGCCCGAAATAGACGAACCAGCCGCGTGTATCCTGCCAGCCCATGCCATACTGCGGGTCGTAGATCATTGGCAGGCCGGAAGGAACGTAAGGGGCAAGCGTAAGCAGCGCCTGGACCATTTCCGGGGTGATGAACTTCATTTCGTAGATTGGCGTGTCCGGGTCGTTCTGGACCGAGAGCGGGGCACCGTTTGCGGTAACCTGTACCAACCCCGACGCTTCCCCGCGCGGCAGGAAGGCCACACCTTCGGCGTCGACCCAGGTCATGGCCCCGTTCTGGTACCAGGCCAGCAGGGGCATACGTTCCACTACTTCCACGATGACCCGGTTGGGGAAGGCCACCCGCACATGCACGGACGAGAGGTCCGGGTAGGCGGTGCGCAGGTTCTGTTCGATCTGGGCCGGGACGGCTTTAAAGATCGGCTCATCGACCATATCCGTGGCGGCGCTGATTTCGGAAACCGTCAGCCGGGCGGCGCCCACTACTTCAGCCGCCGCAACCGTGAACGTGGAGGCTGTCCACAGGGTGTAGAGCAGGAAGACCAGTACGGCGGTGATCCCCGCCGAGATCCAGCGCGGACCCAGTTGGGGGATCGTCAGCGACGGAGCGCGGACATCAGCACGGCCCAGCGAGAAAGCGATATCGTACTGCCGGTTGCGTGCCGACCCGCGGGCGGTGCGCCCCTGTGAGCGTGCCATCGGCTGGGAGGTTGTGCGTGCCACGGGCTTGCCGGGCAACAACAGGCTGTCGGGGCGGTAAGACGTCCGTGCCGTGGTGGCGGGGCGCGAGGTCCCGGTCGTTACACGTGTCTGGTTCGATGTCCGAGACGTGCGGCGTTGGCGGACGAAGTCTGAGCGGTTATAGGCAGGTTTGGTGGTCATGACGATCTCCGGAAGCGGCGTTCGGTGCGGTCGCGGTCGGCTTTGCGTTCAAGTGCCAGTTCAACGAGCCGGTCCACAAGTTGGGCGTAGGGCAATCCGGTTGCTTCCCATAGTTTGGGGTACATGCTGATGCTGGTGAAGCCGGGGATGGTGTTGACTTCGTTCAGGTAGAGTTTGCCGGTGGTCTTTTCGACGAAGAAATCCACGCGGGCCATTCCGGCGCAATCGATGGACTTGTAAGCCTGCACGGCGATGCGGCGAATCTCCTCGCTGAGTTCGGCAGGGAGGGGGGCTGGGATGAGCAGTCCGGAGGTCCCATCTTCGTACTTGGATTCGTACGAGTAGAACTCGCGGCTGGGCAGGATCTCGCCCGGAACGGAGGCCTGCGGCTGATCGTTGCCTAGCACGGCCACTTCGATCTCGCGGGCATCGACCACACCGCGCTCGACGAGTACACGGCGGTCGTAGGCGGCGGCCTCGAGCAGCCCTTCGGCCAGGTCGGAGCGGTTGTTGCACTTGCTGATGCCCACCGAGGAACCCAGGTTGGCGGGTTTGACGAAGAGCGGGTAGGCGCCCACTTCCTCTGCCCGGTGGACGATGCTTTCCATATCCTTTTCGATCTCGCCGCGCAGGACGATGATGGACCCAACGGTGGGGATGTTGTTGGCGCGCATCACGTCTTTGAAGACGCCTTTATCCATACCGACCGAGGAACCGGTCACGCCGGCGCCCACGTAAGCCACGTCGGCCAGTTCGAGCAGGCCCTGCATGGTGCCGTCTTCGCCAAAGGTGCCGTGCAGGACGGGGA
>CAZRCR010000151.1:0-5479 GCA_964598615.1 uncultured Anaerolinea sp. | reverse complement strand
CCCAGTTGGGAGAGCACCTCGTCGTAAATTTGCGACGGGCGCTGGTCGATGATCAGCAGGGTCACGTAATATTTGCGCATTTCACGCGCGATGGCGGCGAAGGTCGTCTGCCCGGCCATCTCGCGGTTGAGCAGTTTGTGGGCTTCCTCCACCACGACCACCAGTTGGCGCGGCTCGTCCTTGCCGCTGGACCGGAAGGCGTTGGTGCGGTTCTCCCAGACATGCTTGATCTTGCGGGTCAGCAGGTTGCTCACCAGCAGGTAGTCCAGGTCGGTCTCGTAGGCCTGTCCGAACGACAGGATGACGTGCTTGCCGTCTTCCAGCGACTTGATGATCTCGGCCAGCGAGTCCGCGGCGGGTTTCTCGACGATGTATTCCTTGTCGAACAGGCGGCGCAGTTTATCGTGCAGGGCTTCGGCGGCCATGACGTTCACGCCCGCCTCGTCGGCCCAGGCCGCCACGCTTTCGGGGTGCGGCACCTTCTTGACCTTGCCGGTCTTCTCATCTTCCACTTCCACCTCGTCGCGGTTCATCCCCTTGAAGCGCCGGAACCAATCGCGCCCGAAGGACGTGGTCAGGGCGTGCAGGGTGGTCGGGGTGGTCTCCTTGAGATTCAGTTCACGGGTCAGCAGTTCCACGTCCGCCGGGGTGATGTCGGGCATGGCGATCTCCAGGTTGAAATCGGGCGTGGAATTGCGGATGGTCGTCCCGGCGCCCAGTCCCACCACCCGCACGCGGCTGGCGAACTTGGTCTTCAGGCCGGTCACGCGCATCCCGGTGTCGGAAGCGGTGTCATCGTAGCCGTACTCGTTGTGCATGTCGAACACCAGCACCGAGGCGCGGCTGTGGTGCATCAGCCCGGCCAGCACGATGCGGGTCAGGAACGACTTGCCCGTGCCGGTGGCCCCGAACACGCCCGCCGAACGCTGGACGAACTTGTCGAGGTTGATGCAGACGGGATGTCCCTGCTCGCGAGTGTAGCCGATGACGAAGTTGCCTTTCTCGGACGGGTCGCCGAAGATCTCGGCGATGTCGCCTGCCGAGGCCATCTTGACATCTGCATGGTGCGGCGGCACGGTCTTGACCGGGAGCGGGCGCGGCGGTTTCTCGGCGTGTTCCGCCGCCCAGGCTTTGTACTCGGGCGCGCCGGGTTCGGGTCCGCGCTCGAGCATCAGGGCCGGCAGGATCTCCAGGTTGGTGAAGAGCGTCTGCCCGTGCAGGGCCTGCGCCAGCGCCGCCGGGAGCCGGGTCTCGGTCTGCTCGTCGGCGAAGCGCGGGTCGGTCGCGCCCAGTTGCAGGTCCGTGACGAGACCGTAGAACTGCCACTCCCCGCTGGGGATGACGACGAACGCCCCCTCCTGCACCTCCTGCGAAGGGACGGTCAGCCGGGCGCGGAAACTTTCCTTCAGTCCGCCGCCGACGATGTAGCCAATGGGTTGTTGTTTATCAGTCATAGTTTTCACCACGAAGGACACTAAGGAACACGAAGGTTTTTTATCGACTTGCGCATTGGGGGGTCTAATTCACCCTGCGCATAACACCATCTTTGAGATAGAGAACGTTGAAATTGATCAAATAGCCCAGGCGCATGCCGGTCACCTTGAGATAGGTCAATATCTGCGCCTCGTGGAGCGGGGTGATGTGTTCCACTGACTTCAACTCCACGACAACTTGCTTTTCGACGAGCAGGTCAAGACGCAGGCCGGTTTCCACCTGCACGCCTTCGAACGTGACCGGCATCACGACTTGCGTTGCCACGAGAATGCCCTGTTTACGAAGTTTGTGTGCCAGGCAGGCTTCATAGACAGACTCCAGCAGGCCGGGTCCCAGCGCCGAATGCACGGCGTAGGCCGCATCCAAAACTTTCTTCCCGATCTTCTCGGTCTCTTCCGGGATGGGCACGAACCTCGGAGGAACGAATTTTGTCATGGGTGGTTCCTTTGTGCGCCTTCGTGCCCTTTGTGGTGGGCAGCGAATTTTGCGTGGGGCGGACTACATGCCGTTCCGAACATATTTTCTATTATATCGTTATTTTGTCAATCCGACCTTCTCACCCAGCGCCCTGGCGATCACCCGCGACGCATCCGGGCGGGCGGCGCTGCGGCAGTTCTCGATCACCCTGGCGCGTTCCGCCGGGCGGCAGACCCAGCGCGTCAGCGTGCGGACGACCTTCAGCGGTTCGGGCGCCCAGACGCCCACGCCGCGCTCCTCCACATAGGTCACGTTACCATCCTCCTGGCCGGGCAGTTTGGCATACAGGATGACCGGCAGGCTGGCGGCCAGGGCTTCGGCGATCGTGCCGGGGCCTGCCTTGGTGACGATGGCATCGGAGGCGCGCATGAAATCGGGCATGTCACGCGTGAAGCCGTAGATGTACGTGGGATTCTCCCACGGCAGGGTTTCTAGGTAATTCTTCAGGTGGGTGTTCCGCCCGGTCACAATGACCAGGTTCAGGTCCAGCCCCGACTCGTCGATGGCGCGCGCCGTCTCGGCCAGCGGACCCATGCCGTCCCCGCCGCCCACCAGCAGGACCGTGAACTTGTCCGCTGCCCAGCCGAGCTTTTCGCGCAGAGACGTTTTGTCGCACGCCCCGGCGCAGTGCCGTTCCGAGATGGGCTGACCCGCCACGCGCACCTTCTCGGGCGACATGTGGTATTGCAGGGCGCGTTCGCGTGCCATGCGGGTGGGCACCAGGATCAGGTCGGCGCGCTTGTCGAACCACAGGGCGTGGGTGGAGACCATGTCGGTGACCACCGTCACGAACGGCGGACGGTTCCGCCCGAGGGCTTTCAGGAAGAACGAGTTGGCCAGCGGGTGGACCGTGACCAGCAGGTCGGCGGGGTGTTCCTGCACCAGCCGCCGCGCCGCCCGGCGCACGTAGGGCCACAGGGTGGTGGTCATGATGCGTGCCTGCGGACGTCCGTCACTGATGCGGAAGCCCACGCCCCACAGGTCGGGGGCCTTCACCATTTCCGGGTAGAAACGCGGCAACTGGTTGTAGGGTGGCGGGGCGTAGTCCTTGAGGAAGTCCACCATTTCGGTGGTGACGGCGTCACCGTATTCGAGATGGAGCGATTCGACGATGGAATCGGCCGCAGCGCGGTGGCCGCCGCCGGTGTCGGAGAACAGGAACAGGATGTGGGGCTTACGGTTGGTTGGGATCATGGGTTTCTTTCGGGAGGATGGTTTTCATGCGCCGCGCCAGTTCGCGCCGGGTGAGCAGGACGCGCCGTTTGCAGGTGACGCATTCCAGACCGATATCCGCTCCCAGACGGTAGATGGTCCAATCGAAGGACCCGCAGGGGTGCGGCTTGCGCAGGCGGACGGTGTCGTTGAGTTGCAGATCGGGAAGCATGGGAAGATTCTAACGCGAATTGGTAAATAGTGATAAACTAGCGCCGAAACTTGTCCAGGAGACTGCCATGCCCGACTACGAAACCTATCCCATCGAGATCGCCGGTGTGCACCGTGAACTGCGCCTGTTCGAGGTCAAGCCCGGATTGAAGATCGCCATCCTCAACATCCTGGGTGACACCGAACTGGTGCAGGCCTGCGCCAAGGCGCTGGCGAAACTGCTCAAGGTGGTGGACTTCGACGTGCTCATCACAGCCGAGGCCAAGTCCATCCCGCTGGCATACGCCCTGTCGGTGGAGACGAAGAAACCCTACATCGTCCTGCGCAAGTCATACAAGCCCTACATGGGTGCGGCGCTCATCGCCGAAACGTTGTCCATTACCACCGGCGAACCCCAGACCCTGATCCTGGACGAAAAGGACCAGGAACTGCTCAAGGGCAAAAAGGTGATCGTGGTGGACGATGTCATCAGCACCGGGTCCACGCTGCAGGGCATGGAAATGATCATGAAGAAGGCCGGGGCCACCGTGGAAGCCGAAGCCGCCATCCTGACCGAGGGCGAGCGCGCCAAATGGAACCACATCATTGCCCTGGGACACCTGCCGTTGTTCACCGAGTGACCCACTCCGCGTCATTTTGCCGGGACACTGCATCGCAGTGTCCCGTTTTTTTATTCCCTGGCCCTTGTTCAGAGGGTGAAATTCTTTTCACTTTTTTGAACTGCTCTTTCACGTTCCTGTAATCCACTGTAACGATGTTGATAACGTGCTGTAAGCCCTGTAATGCTATACTGTTAGCAGAAACGACATCCGATAAAGGCAAACCTGTTGAAAAGCAGGGACGCAAAGCCATGGGTCTACCGCCAGTTTATCGACCATGACCGCCAGGCTGCCGAAGAGCGCCGGCCAGCAACATGAACTCTCGATCTGGCTTGCACAAGTCAGGTCCTTTTATCCGGATGGCGAACCAAACTCATCGTTCTTCTTTAGTGCGGAGCCGGTAAGGACCGGCGATGCAAAGGAGAAACTATGGCACGCAATTTGAAATTCCTGTTGATCCTGCTCGTTATCATCCTCATTGGCGGGGCAGTCTACGCTTTTGCAGCGCAGAACACCGTCCCTGACAGCGCGGCCGGCTACCGGGCCAATGTGGTTCCCGGTTATACCGTGACCAACATCATCTATGACCTGGATGCGACGGATCCCACCATCGTCGATGCCATCACCTTCGACATTTCGCCCACCAGCGGCACCGCGGCTTCGGTCACGGTCATGATCCAGACTGCCAACGCAGGCTCCTGGACGACCTGCACCCTCGTGGCCGGCACCCCGCCTGCCATGGCGGCCACCTGCACGTATGGCGCCCTGTTGGTGGAGGATATCACCGCCCTCAACATCGTTGCCACCAGCAGCACCAATCCGTAAAACGATGGCAGGGGCAGTCATGCCAGTATGATTCGAACGACAGGGCCTGGTCGATACCAGGCCTTATCGTTATCAATGCCCCGAAGATTGATATACAATAGTAAAGTATGACGCGCACCCACCGGAAGGACGCCCTCCTGAACATCCTGCTCCTGCTCTGCCTGGCAGGGATCTGGGTCGCGTTCGCGCCTGTCAAACTCGGCGGGCGGGTGGCCTACATCATGGTCAATGGCGTCAGCATGGAGCCGGTCTTCCGCGGCGGGGACCTGGTCCTTGTCCGGGAGGCTGAAACCTATCAGGTGGGCGATATCGTCTCCTACTATGACCCGGATATGCACGTCTACGTGATTCACCGCATCATCGCCGCTGCCGGGGGCCGGTACACCCTGCAAGGGGATAACAATACCTGGGTCGATTCGTACCATCCCACCGGGGCGGAAATCGTTGGAAAATCCTGGATCCATCTCCCCAAAATGGGGGTGGCAGTGCAATGGCTGCGTGTGCCGATGAACCTGGCCCTCACAGCCGCTTTGCTTGTTGGAGGCTTCCTTATGCTCGATATGACTTTGCAACCGTCCAACCAACCCGCTGGCAGGAAGCGCCTGTCTGCCCGGGGTTCTTCCGGAACCTTCGAGTCGGTGCTCTATGCCCTGGGCATCCTGGGATTGGTCTCCCTGGTGCTGGCGCTCTTCGCTTTCAGC
>CAZRCR010000150.1:0-5511 GCA_964598615.1 uncultured Anaerolinea sp. | reverse complement strand
TGCAAAGCACGCTTGATCAGTTCTTGTGACTCATGAGCCAAGAACAATAAAACCGGCAAGGTAGGGAACCGATCGAGCATGCCTTCGGCAATATTCAACGCGTCCGCACCATCGAAATCCTGGCCAATGATGACCAAAGATGGGGAAGACTCCTGCAGAGCTTTGGCCAGGGCATCTTGATTCCGTGCCACAGCCACCTCATAGGAAGCTGCCGCCAAAGCCCGCTGGAACAACTGCAGGATCTGTTCGTCATGAAAAGCCAAAAGGACAAGCGATGATTTGGGCATAACCGAAATGTTACTGGGCCTTGCCGTTCTTTTCCAACGGCTGTGAAGGTCTCTCCGCACTCACCAGTTTGACCACCTGTTGCAATGCCGACTGAGTTGTCGTGAGAGCTTGTTCTTGCTCCTTTGTAAGCACCCCCATTTTACCAGTAAGCAACAAATCAATGGGATAGGTAACTGGTTGGATTAAGGATTGGATTTGTTGGCGCAAAGAAAGCAATTGTTCAACTTTTCTCTTTTCGCCTGCCTGGGCTACATCAGCAGTTTCCTGCAAAGCGCGGAACAACCGCGCATTCACCAAAGAAACGGACGCATAATCCCCCACTGCCTCGAGCAGGGATTGCATATTCTTCTCGAAAGGTACATCTTCCTTGCGAACCACAACCAGCAGGCCAATAACTTCCTTCTGGATCTTGACCGGCACAACCACAGCCGACTTGCCAAGCGAAGACACTTTGAATCGCTTCAAGGGTTCGCCGTTGATGGCCAGGGTTTCACCGGAAAGCGCCACCAGGGAACTAACTCCGTCGTCAAGCGCCTGACCCATCTTTTTGGCCCACGTATCCGGAAGGTTGCGGTGCGCTGCCAGGATAAAGGTCCGGTTACGCTCTTCACGTAACAGCAGCCAGCCGTAATCTGCTTCGGCCACATAGACCATGCCTTCTACGATCTTGTCAAAAAGCACACGCTGGTCGGTGATGGAAATGACAGCCTTGCCAACCGCAAAGATGGTTGTCAATTCACGCACCCGGCGCTGGAGTTCCTGATTGGTTTCCTTCAGTTGCTGGTCGAGCCGCTTACGGGCGCGAACCTCGCGGACCTGTTTGAGGGCCCGTTCCACCGAAGAAACGATCTCCGCCTCGCGCATGGGCCAAAGCACATAGTCCGTTGCTCCCAGGCGGAAAGACTGGATAACCTTGTTCTCCTGCCCTTTCTCAGCAATCACGATTACCGGGATCTGTAACCCCTGTGAATTCAAAGCCACGAGCAGATCCTTGCCGTTCAGGCCGGGCAAATTCAAGTCTGCAATTACCAGGTCAGGGGAAGATTTGGCCGCCTTGGAAATGGCGGTATTAACATCCGGTGCGATCTGCACCTGATAGCCAAGCGGTTCGAGCGCCTGGCGCACAACCACTTCGAGAATGTCAGGATCTTTTTCAACAACGAGAATGCGTTCAGAGGAAGTATTCATGCGCTCTAATCATAGCACGATTGTCCAAAATCTGTGAAAAGCAACCGCGGCTTGTAATCGATTTAATACAAAAAGGGTGTGTTCGTGTAAAATGGCAACGCATACAACATCGCATATAGGAGATACAAATGAACGACTACCTTTGGTGGCGCGATGGGATCATCTACCAGATCTATCCGCGCTCATTTGCAGACCAGAACAATGATGGTCTGGGCGACCTGCCCGGGATCACATCCCGGCTCGACTACCTGGCCGATTTGGGTGTGGATGCCATCTGGCTCTCGCCATTCTACCCAACCCCCGATAAGGACTTCGGTTACGATATCAGCGACTACGTCAATGTGGACGCGCGTTTCGGCACGTTGGCCGATTTCGACCATCTCGTTCGCGAGGCGCACAAACGCAATATCCGTATCGTGCTGGACCTGGTACTGAATCACACATCCGACCAGCACCCCTGGTTTCTGGAATCCCGTTCGAGCCGCGACAATCCCAGGCGGGATTGGTATATCTGGAAATCCGCTTCCAATGGGAAAGTTCCCAACAACTGGCAGGCCTGCTTTGGCGACAAAGCATGGGAGTACGATGCGACCACTGGCGAATATTACCTGCACCTGTTCACCAAGGAACAACCCGACCTGAACTGGCGCAATCCCGAGGTCCGAAAAGCTATATTGGACTCGGTCCGCTTCTGGCTGGAGCGCGGCGCAGATGGTTTCCGTCTCGATGTGTTCAACGCCTATTTCAAGCATCCCGATCTGCCCAGCAATCCGACCAAGCCCGGCCTGCGCGCGTTCGACCGCCAGCACCATATTTACGATATGGATCAGCCCGAGATGATGCCCCTGCTGAATGAACTGCGCGCCCTGCTCGATGCGTATCCAGAACGCTATTCCGTAGGCGAAACTTACATGGCCACGCCGCAAAAGACCGTCTCCTACTGTGGCCCCGATAAACTGCATGCTGCCTTTAGCTTCGACTTTACCTCTGTAGGCATGGGCATGCGTTTTCCCTGGAGCGCTGAGTGGGTCATGCAACAGATCGAGCGCCGTGAAGAAGTTTTCACCGCGGCAGGCATCTGGCCCACTACCGTCATGGGCAACCATGACCAGCCGCGCACTGCATCCCGTTACGGCAAAGGAGAAGACGACACCCAGGCCCGCCTGGCCATGGCGCTCCTGCTCACACTGCGCGGCACCCCTTTCCTCTACTACGGCGAGGAGATCGGCATGCGGGATACTCCGCTGCGCCGCGATGAGATTCAGGACCCGCCCGGCAAAAAGTACTGGCCGTTCTACAAAGGCCGCGACCTTTGCCGCACTCCCATGCAATGGGATGCATCCCCCAACGCCGGATTCTCCACCCCAAAGCCATGGTTGCCAGTCCACCCGGATTACACAAAGCGCAATGTGACTGCCCAACGCAATGACCCCGCGTCAATCTTCAACCTGACCCGTAAACTGATCGCCCTGCGCCGCGAACACGCCGCCCTGCGTCAAGGTGACTTTGTCCGTGTACCGGCCCCCCAAGGCGTAGCCGCTTACGTACGCGGGACAGGTACCGGGTCCGTTCTCGTGGCACTCAATTTCGGCAAACGGACCTGTAAACTGGTCCCCCCTGCCGGAAAGTGGACGGTCCTCTTCCAGGATAAACCGTCAGCGAGTCCATTTGACTTGGCTCCGGGCAGTATCAATCTATTCATCTGCTAGTTCAGTAAATCCACAGAGAAATCTTCTGTGGATTTTGTTTCCAAACTTTGTTTTTCCTCTTTGAAGCGGTATACTGGATTCTGATGGACGGCTTCCCCTACATTCCCGGCATTCTACCTGCCGACCCCGGTCCACTCGGGCGCTACCTGCCCCTTGCACCCGATGGGGTGACGGCAGCCTTCCTTGCCGCCCATGTTCCCCCGGGCAATTGGGTGCTCGACCCGTTCGGAGCTTCACCGCGCACAGCCGCGGAGATGGCCCGCGCAGGCTACCGGGTGTTGGTGGCCGTTAACAACCCCATCGCCCGCTTCTTGTTCGAGCTTTCTGCCAATCCACCCACCCCGGCCCTGCTGCGTTCCGCCCTGGCCGATCTGGCCGCTGCCCGAAAAACAGACGAGCGACTCGAAACGCACCTGCAAGCGCTCTACGTTACCACCTGCGCCAAATGCCAGAAACAGGTACAGGTTGAAGCCTTCGTCTGGGAACGCGGCAGCGAGGTTCCATCCACGCGCATCTATCACTGTTCATGCGGTGAGAACGGCGAATTCCCGGTGACCGAGGCTGATAAAGCCCTGGCACGTCAGATGACCGCCACCGACAGCCTGCATCGCGCTCGCGCCCTGGAACGCGTAGCCGCCCCCGATGACCCGGACCGTGTCCATGTGGCCGAAACACTGGAATGCTACTTGCCGCGCGCCGTATATGCACTTATCACACTGGTCAACAAACTCGACGGACTGTTCCTCCCCATCCCGCGCCAACGAGCCTTGATGGCCCTGCTGTTGACAGCTTTCGATGATGCCAATACCCTCTGGCCGTACCCTGGCGAACGCCCGCGCCCGAAACAACTGACCGTCCCGCCGCGTTTCCTCGAAAAGAATATCTGGCTGGCACTCGAACGCGGGGTGGATTCCTGGCCCGGCAATGAGGGTCCGGTACCGGTCACCATCTGGCCTGAACTCCCCGGCGAGACCGGAGGCTTGTGCCTCTACGAAGGTCCCATGCGGGACCTCGCCCCCCAACTGAAAGAGATCTCCACCGGCGCGGTTGTCAGTGTTGTGCCGCGTCCCAATCAGGCCTTCTGGACACTCTCGGCTCTGTGGGCCGGTTGGTTATGGGGCCGGCCCGCTGCCGCATCGTTCAAATCCATCCTGCGCCGTCGTCGCTTCGACTGGAACTGGCATGCCGCTGCCCTCTATGCAACTTTCAAAAATCTCTCCGCTCACGTGGCACTCAATACCCCGCTCTTCGCCCTTGTGCCTGAAATGGAGCCATCCTTCCTCTCTGCCACGCTTTTGGCTGCGGCCGGAGCCGGTTTCGACCTGAATGGTCTGGCGCTGCGAACCCGTCTCGATCCGGCGCAAATTCTCTGGCGGCGGAACGCCATCCATATCGCGTCCGCCAAACAGCCCGAAGTGGATCCTGAATCGGTGCAAAACGCCATCGAAAGTGCCCTGCTCGAACGCGGTGAGCCGGCGCCCTACCTGCACCTGCACGCGGCCGGGCTGACGGCCATGGCTTCCGACCAATCCCTACGCTGGCGCGAAGAAGCCCTGACACAACTGCATACCCCCATCCAGGCGGCCCTGGCAAAGGCAAACTTCGTTCATCACACTGAAGGCACCAGCATTGAAAGCGGTCTATGGGGGCTGGCAGACTGGGAAGCGGCGGGGGAACCGTTGCCCGACCGGGTAGAAATGGTCATCGTTCGCTTTGTATATAAATTCCCCGGCTGTTCCACGCGCGATGTAGAAGCCGCTGTCAATGCCGAACTCCCCGGCTTGCAGACCCCATCATTGGGATTGGTACGGGCTGTGCTGACCTTCTATGCCCTGGAAACAGACAGCGGCTGGACCCTGCGCCCCGAAGATTCTCCGGCCGCCCGCCGCGCGGACCTGGAATCCGTTGCACAGACCCTGACCATGCTGGCCCCGCGACTGGGATACACAGCCACCCGGGAAACCAGCCCCTGGCGGCTTATCCGCTGGCAAGATGACTCTGGAACGGCCTACACCTTCCACCTGGCAGCTTCCGCTGTCGTAGGAAAAGTTCTGCGCACAGCCGCCGCGGGTCGGGGTCAGAGCATTCTGGTTCTCCCCGGCGGGCGCGTCGGCCTGCTGCTCCACAAACTGGAACGTGACCCCGTTCTCCGGTCCGCGGCCGAGCACTGGCGGGTGCTCAAATTTCGTCAGTTGCGGCACGTAGCCGAATTGACCGGCCTGTCGCGTGACCGGTTCGAGAAGGAACTCATCGCCGATCCGCTCGAAGCTCCTGAACAGATGAAACTGTTTTGAGTTTGGGTCGTATGTTATTTCGTGTAAATTCT
>CAZRCR010000149.1:0-5520 GCA_964598615.1 uncultured Anaerolinea sp. | reverse complement strand
AGAACTGATCAAGGGTGCGGTATGGATTTCTTTAAGTAGGATTTTCAGACCGTTCGGGAGGGTATGTTCGCTATAGTTTTTTTTCATGGGTTGATCTGTTGGTAATTGTAAAATCCTTGCTGGCAGACCAGTCCACCGGCGGCGTTTGTCAGATCCGGTTTAAAGAGACAGTAAAAAGGTCCGATGGTATTTTGCAGGCCCAGGAAGGCATCGTGGAGGCCCACCTGCCCATCACCTGGCGGATTGGACTGGGCGAGATTGATATTCACCGGCACTTGCAGGTCCACCAGCACGGTGGTCTGTACCGGAACCTCCATGCTAAGCGAGACCGGCAGGGCTGTCCCGGCAGGCAGGGTGACAGTAGTGGGCACGCTCAAGACGCCTACGATGGCGTTATGGATGGTCACGCTGCGGGTCAGGGTTACGTATGTTTCGCTTTGGACTACTGGCAGGGTGAAATCGAGCGGGATGGGCATATCTTCCACGTTGATGGTGGTGGAGATGGTGGCATTGTCCATGTTGACGAAGTTGTCGTACAGGCCACCGAGCACGTTGTTGAGAGTGGTGTTGAGAGCATTCAGCCGGGCCATCAGCCCAATCACCACACCCAGCAGGATCACGTTGACGATGAGCGATATGATGCCGCCCAGTTTGCGGGCTGCGCGCAGGCTTTTCCTGAACTGGGGAGGGCGTACCTCAAAGAACTCTTCATCGAAAAGCGGCTCAGCATTGGCGGGGGATTTCCGGGCAGATGCCCGTTTTGTAAGGCCGGGTACGCCGGTTTTCTTGGCTTTTTGTTCCGGCTCTGTGGATGGTGGGATGGCAGCAGGTGGGACATTCTTCCCGGCGGCCTCCACGGCGCGCAATTTCAGGCCCGGGTTGATGCCACGTCCGTTCGGGAGCTGGCGGGGCGGGACCTGGGAACTGGTTGGGGCCTGGGGTGGCGCGGCAGGCTCCCGGTCCGCGGGAGGCACGGGGGCCGGGTGGGCGGGGACTTTTTTCTCTTCGTGACTGGGCCGTTTCCCGAATAGCGTGACGGGTTTGCGTTCTGAACTTGTCGACGGAGGTGTCACGCGCGGCTTGTGAACGACGACTTTGGTCTCATACTTTGGCTTCGGTTTTTCGTTCTGCGGTTTTTCTTCGGGAAGCTCGGGAAGTTTCATGGCCGTTCTCCTGTGTGATGGTTAACTATAGCATAACCTGCATAAAGAAGGGGATAGATAAGAACAATATTTGATAAGCGACTTTTGTCCTTGCCTGCCCTCCCTCGAACGGCTATAATCCGACTGTTATTATCGCAATCAGGAGAATTTCATGGAAGACTCGAAATACATGGTGGCGGTGGTTGGCGCCGGGCCGGCGGGATTATATGCCGCCCGTAAACTGGCGGATGGCGGGGCACATGTGGTGCTTTTCAATCGCGATATAAAACCGGGCGGCCTGGCTGAATACGGAATCTACCCCGATAAGCTAAAAATGAAACAGGGGCTGCGTGCCCAGTTCAAGCAGATCCTCGATCATCCCGGGATCGACTATTTTGGCAATGTGACGGTCTGTTCCGGTGGGTTGATCGTGCTGGAGGATTTGATCCATTCCGGTTTCCAGGCTGTGCTGGTGACCACCGGCGCGCAGGGGACCAAGTGGCTGCGCCTGCCAGGCGAAAATCTGCCGGGCGTATATCATGCCAAGAACATCGTCTATCACTACAATCTCCTGCCGCCTTTCAGCGGCAAGAAGTATTTGCTGGGCAAGCGCGTGGCTGTGGTGGGGGCGGGAAACGTGATGATGGACATCGCCCATTACTTGACGCGCATCCGCAAGGTGGAGGAAGTCATTGCTGTGGTGCGGCGCGGCCCGGCAGAGGTCAAGTTCACCCGCAAGGAAATGGAAAACGTGGCCCGTAATCTGGACCTGGCCGCGCTGGATGCCGAGTTCGCCCGCGTGACCCCGATCATGCAGGCAGTAGGACAGGAGCCGCAGACGGCAAAAGCTGCCTTCCTTGATGCGCTTCCCAAGGCGCTGGAGCCGGTCTCCGATACGCGCCTGCGCTTCGAATTCCTTGCCACCCCGATGCGTGTGATGGGGGACTGGATGAACGGCGTGAATGGCTTGAAAGTGGAAGAGAATAAACTGGTCGCAGCGGATGGGAACATCAAAGCGCGCGGTACGGGCGAGAGCCGTATCATCCCGGCGGATACGGTCATTTTTGCAATCGGCGATACGGTCGACCGGGATTTCTGTGTACCAGTCTTCAATGATGCTTATGTTTCTTCTCCCCAGCCGCGTTTTCCGGTGGATGGTATCTCGTTCGAGGCGTTCAACCCGGATACCAACCAGCCTATCGAACGCGTTTTCTTGGCCGGGTGGGCACGCCAGGCCAGTACCGGTCTGGTCGGTTATGCCCGCCGGGATGGGGAGATGGCGGCCCAGGCCGTGCTCCAGTATTTGCAGACCCAGCCTGCCGTGCCGGGTGTCGATGCGATCGTGCAGAAATTCGAGCAGCGTCTCGAAGAGACTCACCAGCGCGTGGTGACCCGTTCGCACTTGCAGAAACTCGAGCAGGCTGAGCGCCGCGAACTGGAAACACAGGGGATGGAAGAGTTCAAATTTGCCACCAACGATGAGATGTTCACGGCCATGGGCATTTGAATTAATGCTGTCTTATCAAGAAGAGCGTGCCGCGCCGTCGAAAGACGGCGCGTTTTGTTTGTGTTTTGCAAGGAACGCGCGCCGCGAAGCGGTGTTTATAGAGTCAGATTTGGAACTTTATTGACCCGCTGAACGTATTAAAGGTGAAAGAAAGGAGATGACTATGTCACCATTTACCGCCGTTGTTGTGTTCGTCCTGACTGTGTTGTTCGTTCTCATAAGCACGGTCCATCTCCTGTTTAAACAAACAGATGTGGACCCGGTTTATCCGCCCCAAGAGACGAAAACTGCATGATGAACGAGAGCGGCCGTAAGGCCGCTCTTTTTTATTCCTATCCGACGATTTCCCCAATTGCTTTTGCCAATGCCCGTGCCCGTTCCGCTGCATCCCCGACGTGAGAACTGGCAGCCATTAATTGGCGGACCTCTGTCTCAGAAAGGTACTCTGTCACGACCGCGTCCTGACAGAGCGACAGCGTCAGGGGATTTTCCTCTCCCCTGCGGACCGTCTCCCAGGCTTGCATGGCATGACTGCGGATGCGTTCATGCATTTCCTGCCGGTCAGCTCCCGCTTTGACCAGCGCCATCAGCACCCGTTCGGTGGCTGCGAACGGCCCGTAAACGGACATGTTGCGGGCGATGGCAGTCTCATCCACGCGGAGTTTGGTCAGGATGCTCGAAGCGGTGCGCAGGAGTTCGTCCGTGGCGAGGAAGGCTTCGGGGAGCAGGATACGCCGGTTGGCTGAGTCATCCAAGGTGCGTTCGAGCAGGGTGTGGGCGGCGTTGTCCCAAGCTAGGCGCGGCAGGGAAGCGAGATAACGCGCCAGCGAGTTCATCTTTTCGGCACGGATCGGATTCCGTTTGAATGGCATGGCCGACGAGCCGACCTGCTTCTCACCGAAGGGTTCGCTCAACTCTCCGATGGGCGGCGATTGCAGCAGGCGCAGGTCGAAGGCCAGTTTGTAGAGCGAAGCGCCCAGTCCGGCCAGCGCTGAGATTGCTTCGTAATCCTGTTTGCGGGGATACACCTGGGAAGCAACCGGGTAGAACGGCAGGTTCAATTTTTCCGAAAGTTTTTGTTCGAAGGCAGGCAGGTTTTCCACGCCCAGGAGTTCGGCATAGGCGGCGCTCGTGCCTACCGCACCTTTGAAGCCTTTGCCCTTGATCCCGGAGGCTTGATTCTGGAGTACTTGATAATCGTGTAGCAGATCTTGTCCGTAGAGCGCCAGCCGGTAACCCAGCGTGGACGGTTCGGCGGGCTGGAGGTGGGTGAAAGCCATCAGCGGGGTATCAGCCCACTGGTCGATGAGCCGGCTCACGGTCCGCAGGAGATCGGAAAGGGATGCCAGCACCAGGTCCAGTGCGGCGCGCAGGCGCAGGGCGTCGGCGTTGTCCTCTATGTCCATCGAGGTGGCGCCCAGGTGGATGATCCCCCCGCCGAGCGGACACTGGCTGGCGAAAACACGCACCTCGGCCATCAGGTCATGCTGGATCTCGGTCTCGATCTCCAGGGCGCGTGGCAGGTCGATCCCGGTTTGATGGGCGCGCAGGTCGGCGGCCTGTTCGGAGGTGACCAAGCCAAAATCGGCTTGCACTTCGGCGAGCGCCACCCAGAGTTGGCGCCAGAGCAGGCGCTTGTTGGCTTCGCTCCACAGGCGGCGCATGGCAGGCGAGCCGTAACGCCAGGTGAAGGGGGAGAGGTAGGTGTCGAAGTCGGGCATGGGAAAATCCGGGGATGAGATGGCTCTATTTTACTTCAGGCTTGCTCTGGTTGTGTAGACGGCCAACGCGGCTCTGGGCATCTCCTTGTTCGAAGCGGGCATCACCACGCGGATGCAGATCACGCAGGTCGATCATGGCCGGGCGCGGCTTGCGCTGGTAGGACTGTCCCTGCATGGTGGCAAGCATGGCTTTGAGTTCTTCGAGTTCCTCGTGCTGATTGGCCAGTGTTTCCAGCATCAGAGCGTGCATTTGCGTGACGTGATCGTGGTCTTCCTGGGCGCGCTGTTCCTGCATCTCGGCGATCCGTTTTTGTTGGGCCTCCGACAGGGTGGCGTAGAGCAATACGATGGAACTGACTGCCACGCTCATTGTATTCAGGTAACTGTTGATGCCCAATACGAGCACGGTTTTGCTTGCGAAGGCCAGCAGGGGGATGAGCAGGGCCATGGTGGCCAGGATGACGAAACGATGGGTGAGGAAGCGCACCGGCCAGGGCAGGATGTATTTATCGAGCCAGAGATTGATTTTTGTAAACATGGTATTTCTCCTGAAAAGTCTTGTTAAAGACATTATACGTTCATAACAGGTAACGTTGTTTTATCAGGGATTTTTTTGATTGGAATGCGCCATCCAGATGGATGGCGAGGGGATGATTTCTCTTGACTCTTTGGCGATTGCGGGTATAATACGCAAAATAACATCTGTAGACCATCCAAGTGGATGATAAAGGAGAAAAGCATGCCCAAGCAAGAATTTGAAATCCGATCATTCCCAACCAAGAGCGCCAGCCAAATGGAATATGCTGCCCTGAATCGACACATCAATCGCATGCGTCTGGAGCGACTGCCGAATGACCCGCCCATCCCGGTCGATGAGACCGTCAGCAATATGAAAAGCCTGCCTCCCTTTGTGGATGTGCGCCTGTGGGCCGCCTGGGATGCACAGGGAGAAATGGCTGCCCTGGGAAACGTCATTCTGATGCGTACGGAAGAGAACCAGCATGTTACCCAGTTCGATATCACTGTCTTGCCGGAATACCGCCAGCAGGGACTGGCGCGCCGCCTGCTGAGGCTGGTGTCGGATGCGGCACAGGAAGACCATCGCCGCCTGCTTATTGCCGATACCACCGACCGCGTTCAGGGTGGCGCA
>CAZRCR010000148.1:0-5546 GCA_964598615.1 uncultured Anaerolinea sp. | reverse complement strand
TGGCCTGCTTCTCCAGGTCGGCCCGGAAATCGGGGTGGGCCACTCCGGCCAGTGCCTTCACACGCTGGCGGATGGACTTCCCATACAAGTCGGCCACGCCGTATTCGGTGACCACGTAATGGACGTGGTTGCGGCCCGTGACCACGCCCGCGCCCTGTTTAAGCATGGGCACGATCTTGGACATCAAGGTGCCGTCTTTCAGCACATTGGTGCTGGGCATGGCGATGATCGGCACGCCACCCTTGGAGCGGGAAGCGCCATAGATAAAGTCGAGCTGGCCGCCGATGCCGCTGAAGAACTTGGGGCCGATGCTGTCGGCACACACCTGGCCGGTCAGGTCCACTTCGATGGCCGAGTTGATGGCCACCATGCGGTCGTTCTGGGCGATCACGAACGGGTCGTTGACGTACTCGGTGCGGTGGAACTCGCACAACGGGTTGTCATCCACCCAGGAGTAAAGACGCTGGGACCCGAGGATAAAGCCAATCACGATCTTGCCAGCATGGATGGTCTTGCGGGCATTCGTCAACACGCCCGCTTCGACCAGATCGATCACGCCATCCGAGATCATTTCCGAATGGACACCAAGGTCTTTCTTGTGGAAGAGGAATTTCAGCACCGCATCAGGGATGCCGCCGATGCCCATTTGCATGGTGGCGCCATCGGGGATCAGGTCCGCCACGTAACCGGCGATCTTCTCAGCCGTCTTGTCGCCTTCCTCGGCCATCGGCATTTCCACGATCGGATACGAGACCGGGACGATGTGCGTTAAACGGCTGACGTGGATGAACGAGTCACCCAGGGTACGCGGCATCTGGTCATTGACTTCGGCGATGATAATCTTGGCTGATTCCGCCGGGGTCTTGGTCAGGCCGACTTCCACGCCCAGGGAGCAGAAGCCGTGCTCGTCCGGCGGAGAGACGTGGATGAGCGCTACGTCCACAGGCAGGATCTTATTCTTGAACAACAGCGGGAACTCGGAAAGCAGCACAGGCGTGAAGTCCGCCCGGCCCTCCTGGACCGCCTTGCGCACATTGGCGCTGATGAATAAGGTGTTGACCCGCAGGTGCTTCTCCAAACCGGGGGCAGCATAAGGAATGTTGGTGATGGAAAGCGCCTGGCAAATTTCTACATCCTCGAAGTTGGGAGCATACTCCACCAGTGCAGCGAGTAATTTCTGCGGCACCGAAACATTCCCTGTCATGAACAAACGATTGCCGGATTCGACAACCTTGACCGCTTCCTCTGCGGTAGTGACGCGTGATTGATAAATGCTGTTCCAATCCATATCCAACTCCTTATTTGGCAAACCGGGTCAGGTGACGCAGTTCGCCATCATGGGTATTGACACCGGCCTCAATGGCCGGATTTTTCTTGATGGCCTGATCCACGCCCAGATTGACGATCTCGAGGATGTACGGGAGAGCCGCGTTCACGAATCCGTTGGTGGCGGTACGAGCTACCACGCCCGGCATATTCGGCACACAGTAATGCACCACGCCTTCCTCGATGTACGATGGATGATCGTGCGTGGTGGGCCGCGAGGTTTCGATACAGCCGCCCTGGTCGATGCTGATATCGATGATGACCGCCCGCGCTTTCATCCTGCGGACCAGTTCGCGCGGGACCAGCATCGGGGCACGCTCTCCTGAGATGAGCACAGCTCCGACGAGCACATCGGCATATTCGATGGCTTTGGCAATATTACGCTCATTGGATGGCAGGGTAACGATACTCCCGCTGCACTGGCTGACCCGTTGAAGAGCATTGATATCCTTGTCGAGCACGGTGACATGCGCCCCGGCACCACAAAAAGCGCGCGCCGCATACGTGCCCGCTGTCCCTGCGCCGAGGATAACCACTTCGGCAGGCGGGACCCCGGGGATGCCACCCAACAGGATTCCGCGTCCGCCCTGGTCGGTTTGCAAGAAACGCGCCGCCACTTCAGCAGACATGGCTCCGCCGATCTGGCTGAACGGGCGCAGCACCGGCAGAGAACCGTCCTTCTCCTGGATCTGCTCGTAAGCAATGGCTGTCACCTTATCCTTGAGCAGAGAATCGATCTTGGACTGTTTGGCCGAAGCCATGTGCAACAGACCAAGCAGAGTGGACTTGGGTTGGAGCCAGTCCAGTTCTTCGTCGGTGGGACGGGCAATCTTCAACAACAGTTCCGAGCGGCCGAACACCTCGTCCACCGAGTAGACGATGCGCGCTCCGGCCTGTTCGTATTCTTTGTCAGCAAAACCAGCGCCCACACCGGCATCGTGCTCCACGAAAACAGTGTGCTTGCCCTGGGCCAGGGCTTCCACGCCCGCCGGGGAAAGTCCCACCCGGTATTCGAACGGACGGCGTTCCTTCGGGATACCAATGTTCATGAGATACCTCCAGTGAGAATCGGACACCCGGCAGGCGTACCGGGTGTCTTGATTTTACCTTTATTTCATGTTGAGCACTTCACGGATGGACGGCAAGGCCCAGTCAATGGTGGCCTTGTCGATGACCAGCGGTGGAGCGAAGCGAATGACGCGCTCGTGGGTCTCCTTGGCGAGGATGCCCTTGCCCTGCAGGGCTTCGCAGAAGCGGCGGGCGCCACCGGCTGCTTCGTTCAGTTCCACACCGATCAGCAGGCCGCGTCCGCGTACTTCCTTGACATGCGGGCTGGCAATCTCGGCCAGTTGCTCGACGAAGTATTCGCCCATCTCGAAGGCACGCTCGACCAGTTTTTCTTCCACAATAACGCGCAGCGCCGCGCGAGCCACAGCCGCCGCCAAAGGATTTCCGCCGAAGGTGGAACCGTGCTCGCCGGGGGTGAACAGCCCGAGCACTTCCTTGTCGGAGAGAACCGCCGAGACGGGGTAGAAGCCGCCAGCCAGGGCCTTGCCGATGATGGTCACATCGGGGCGCACCCCTTCGTGCTGGGCAGCGAACAGCTTCCCGGTCCGGCCGAGGCCGGTCTGGATCTCGTCCGCGATGAACAGAACGTTGTTCTTCTTGCAGAGTTCTGACACCTTTTTAAGATACCCGGCAGGCGGGATGATGACGCCACCCTCGCCCTGGATGGGCTCGAGCAGGACAGCCGCCGTGTTGGGTGTGATGGCTTTGGCAATCGCATCTGCATCGCCGTACGGGACGGTGACGAAGCCGGGTGTGAAGGGGCCGAAGTCATCGCGATAGAGCGGTTCGGAGGAGAAGGAAATGGTGGAAATGGTGCGCCCGTGGAAGTTGCCTGCGGCGGTGATGATCTCGGCCTGGTGGCGGGGCACCTTCTTGACCTGGTAGGCCCACTTGCGGGCGATCTTGAGCGCCGTCTCCACAGCCTCCGCACCGGAGTTCATCGGCAGCGACATACCGTAGCCGGTCAGTTCGGAGAGTTCCTTGTAGAGCAAGGGGAGTTGATCGTTGCGGAAGGCGCGGCTGGTAAGAGTTATCTTGCCGGCCTGTTCCACCAGCGCTGCAAGGATCTTCGGGTGGACATGTCCCTGGTTGACTGCCGAATAAGCGGACAGACAATCGAGGTATCTCTTGCCATCCACATCATAGACCCACACACCGTCGCCGCGGGTAATGACAACATCCAGCGGATGATAGTTGTGAGCGCCGTACTTTTCTTCCAGTTGGATAAATTCCTGCGTGTTCATGGTTTCACCTTTTCTAAAAATAAATAGAGTGTTCAGCCCCGAGCGCCACGCAGTCGAGAGGCTTCCCCCACCCGCTCTCCGGGCACCCTCCCCCAAATCCCGCCGAAGTTCGCGGGATTTGGGGGAGGGATTGGGAGAGGGTTACGCGACCCCCAACAGCCGTGCCAGTACAGCTTTCTGGGCGTGCAGACGGTTGTGTGCCTGCGGGAAGATGACCGAGTGCGGGCCATCGGCCACTTCGTCGGTCAGTTCGTGGTTGCGGTGTGCCGGCAGACAGTGCATGACGATGACATCCTTGTCCGCTTCGCTGACCAGTTTAGCGTTAACCTGGTATGGCGGGAAGACCTGCTCGCGTTTAGCGGTCTCTTCTTCCTGGCCCATGCTGGTCCAGGTATCGGTATAAATGACATGCGCCCCTTTCACGGCCTCGTGAGGATCGCTCAAGAAGGTCAACTTGGACCCAGTGCCTGCCGCAGTCTTTTTAGCCTGTTCCACGCTTCCGGCGGGCATGGCATAGCCTTCCGGATTGGCAATGGTGAAGTTCCAGCCGAGCTTGGCGGAGATCTGCATCAGCGACACAGCCACATTGTTGCCGTCACCGACATAGACCACGTTCAAGCCCTTGGCCTTGCCGAACTTCTCCTGGATGGTCTGGGCGTCGGCCATGGCCTGGCACGGATGGCTGAAATCACTCAAGCCATTGATGACCGGCACCGACGACCACTTGGCCAGCTCCAACACGTGAGCGTGCTCAAAGACACGCGCCATCACGGCCTGCACATAGCCCGAAAGCACGCGCGACACGTCCGCGATGGATTCGCGCTTGCCGAGACCAATCTCGTTCGGCGAGAGATACAGGGCGTCGCCGCCCATGTGGCGCATCGCCATGTCGAACGAGACGCGCGTCCGCAGGCTGGGTTTCTGGAAGATCATCCCTAGCACCTTGCCTTTGAAAAGCGGCGGATTGCCGCCCGCGAAGTGTTCTTTCTTGAGGCGAATGGCAAGGTCGAGCAAGTCTTGCAATTCTTCCGAGGAATGGTCGGAAATATCGAGGAAGTGCTTCATATCATCTCCTATTGAATTGATTCGGGTTAAGTATCAGGGGAGGTTGGCAGGAAGTCAAGGTGTAAAGATGCAGATTATGGCACGCTGGAAATCATAACGGGCTGTCCGTTACTGCACAGCCCGTGTCGACAGATAGGATTTCGGCAGGTACGGCCGCTGGAAATATACCACCGGGAGCGCCAGTTGCGTCGACAGATTGTCCCCATATCCAACCTGACAGGCAGGCACATTCATGCCCAATAACGCGGCTGAAATAGATTTGACCTCGTTATCGTTTGCCAGCCCGCCAAACGTCCCGGACCTGATCTGAACCACCACGGGCCGCAGATTGCGGCGCTGGATGTCCTCCACTGCCAGGAGAAGCTCAGGCCGTACCGAAGGTGTGATCATCACCACACCACTGCCCAACGAGAGCAGTTTGGCCTGCATCTCCACCAGCCCAAGCATGGACATCGTTCCTTCCGGGCGCAGGAAGGCCAGCGTCTCGAGGATTTTGTTGGCCTGCCGCACCCCGCGTTCAGCAGACAGGACGGTGAACTTGCCGGTCGAGCAGACCAGTCCCACCGCCCGGCGCTCGGCCAGGAACCAGGCCGCCAGCGAAGCCGCCGCGCTAACTGCATACTCGAAAGTATCCCGCGGCAGTTCCATTTTGGGACGTTTCAGCCACAGACCATCCTCAGAAAAGGCAACCTCCGGCATCGGGTTCGAAATATGCTCATCCCGACAGGCATCCAGGAAGATCCAGATGTCAGCTTGCGGGTCCTGCTCGAACTCCTTGACCATGAACCGGCCACGCCGGGCCGTGCTCGGCCAGTGGATGCGTTTCATCGGGTCACCGGGCAC
>CAZRCR010000147.1:0-5561 GCA_964598615.1 uncultured Anaerolinea sp. | reverse complement strand
TCATGGAAGAAAACCAACTGCGCAAATTGCCTCGCAACGTATGGGTGGTTACGGCAACCTCGTTCCTCACTGACGTCTCTTCGGAGATGCTCGCCAACCTGATCCCGCTTTTCCTCGCCAACGTGCTCAAGACCGGCACGGCGGTCATCGGCCTCATCGACGGGATCGCGGAGACCACCGCCAGCCTGATGAAGATCTACTCCGGCTGGCTTTCCGACAAGATCGGCAAACGCAAGTGGCTGACAGTGCTCGGCTACGGTCTCTCCACACTTGCCAAACCCTTCCTGTACTTCGCCCATACCTGGGGGTGGGTGCTCGGCGTCCGCTTCGCCGACCGGATGGGCAAAGGCATCCGCACCGCGCCGCGCGACGCTCTCGTAGCCGGTTCTGTGGACGAGAAACAGCGCGGTCTGGCCTTCGGCCTGCACCGGGCCGGGGATACGGCCGGGGCGTTCCTCGGTCTGCTGATCGCCGCACTGATCATCTGGCTCACCCAGGCCGGAGCAGCGCAATTGCAGGAACGGACCTTCCACATCATCATCCTGGCAAGCATCATCCCGGCGGTGCTGGCCGTGCTGGTGCTGGCGCTCGGCGCGAAGGAAGTGTCCACGGGCGGCAATGCCAAAGCCCCGGTGCTCAGTCTCAAGGGCATGGACAGGCGCTTCAAGGTCTTCCTGGCGATCGTGGTGCTGTTCACCCTGGGCAACTCATCGGACTCATTCATCATCCTGCGCGGCCAGGAACGCGGCCTCAGCCTGCTCCAGATCATGGGCATGTTGATGACCTTCAACCTGATCTACGCCCTGCTCTCTGGTCCGCTCGGGGCGCTCTCCGATAAGATCGGCCGCCGCAAGCTCATCATCGGCGGCTGGACAGCCTATGGCCTGGTCTATCTCGGTTTTGCCCTGTCCCGCACCGGCTGGCAGGTCTGGACACTCTTCGGCCTGTACGGAATCTACTACGCTGCAGTGGAAGGCACCGCCAAGGCGCTCGTGGCGGACCTCGTGCCTGCCGAAAAACGCGGCACGGCCTACGGTCTCTTCAACGCCGCCGTGGGGTTGACGGCCTTCCCGGCCTCGGCCATCGCCGGTCTGCTCTGGCAGGGCGCCTTCGGCTGGAGCGGTTTCGGTCCCGCCGCGCCGTTCTTCTTCGGCGCCGCACTGGCCCTGCTGGCCGGGGTGCTGTTCTGGAGGCTGGTTCCGGCAAAGCAATAGCACCGGATTTCCTGTATAATTCTCCCCGGAGAACATGTTATGACCACCTTCGATCCCACCAAGCGCACTGTCTGGTCCATCCTGCGGGAAAACGCCCTGCAGATCGTCATGTATGTACTGGGCACGGTGATCCTGAGCCGTATCTGGTGGCCGCTCGGACCGGTCTACCTGGCCTACAGCCTGTTCTCCAATTACCTTTACATGAAGTACATCTGTCCCTACTGCGGACACTACGGACTGGGCACCTGCGCCGCCGGGTTCGACCTGATCTCCGGCAAACGCTTCAAGCCCCTGCCGGGCCGCACCTTCGGGTCAGAGTTCCGCACCAAGAGCTGGGTGCTCTACCCTGGCTGGTTCCTGCCTCCGCTCGCCGCGCTGTACCTGCTCATCACTGCTTTCTCCTGGGTCATCCTGGCGCTGACGGCGGTCTTCTGCGTGGTGGCCTTCTGGTTGCTGCCGGAAGTTTCCAAGAGCCACTGCGAAAACTGTGAGACGGTGGACTGCCCAAGATACCCGAAGAACAAGAAAAAGTAGGTCAGCCTGAGGAATTCAACAATACCCATTTATGACAGGTTCCAAACTCGCCCCGCAATGGCTTAAGAAATAAGAAAGATGTTCAATCAAAACGAGCGACCTGATGGCCGCTCGTTTTTTGTATCCCGGAGCACAGATTTAAGTCCGCACCCTGAAGCGTTACTTCAACCCCACCACCTCGTACACATCCACCGGCTGGGTCTTGCCTTTCACCTGCAGCGGCGCGTATGGATGGGCGTCCACGCTGTCCTTGACGCGCTCGTAGGCTTCCTTGCTGATCAGGATCTGGTTCTTCGCAGCGTTCTCCTGGATGCGCTTGGCTGTATTGACCGCGTCGCCAATGGCGGTGAACTCGAGGCGCTTCTGCGTCCCGATCCAGCCGAGGACTACGTCACCGTAGTGGATGCCCACACCGAAGGACAGGTGCGCTTCGGGGGGTAGTTCGGCATGAATTTTTTCGATGGCAGAGCGCAGGTCCAGGGCGGCGCGCACCGCGCGCAGAGTGTGGTCCTTCTGGGGCAGCGGGGCGTTGAACCAGGCCATGACCGCGTCGCCGAGGAACTTGTCCACGGTGCCCTCCTGGGCCAGCACCGCCTCGGCCCCGGCCGCCAGGTAACGGTTCAGCACCGCCACCAGCGCCTCGGGGGTCTGCTGCTCGCTGTAGCTGGTGAAGCCGCGGATGTCGGCGAACAGGATGGTGATGTCACGCTGCTGGCCGCCGGTCTGCAAACTATCGGGGTTGATCTGGTCGAGCACCACCGGGCTGACCATGCGTTCCAGCAGGCGGCGCTGGGCTTCGAGTTTCTTGCGCTCGGTCATGTCGTCGAGCACAATGGCCACGCCCTGAGTGGAGTGGTCGGCATCCTTGAGCGGCGACAGGTTGAGGCGCCAGTCGAGCAGTCCGCGCTGGGGATGGTTGTGGGTGATCTCGAGACCCACCACTGGTTTATCGGTCTCACGCACGGAGGTCAGGTGCGGCTGGATCTCGCCTGCCAGGGAGGGAATGGCTTCGTCGAGGCGGTGCCCCACCAGTTCCGGGATGGACTGGCCAAGGATGTTCTCGGCAGCCTGGTTGCAAAGCGTGATCTGGTCCTTTACATCGGCAGTGAGCACGCCGCTGGCAATGGATGAGAAGACGTTGTCCATCAGGTTCTTGAGGGCGGTCACCTCGTCCAGGGTACGGCGCACGGAGGCGAACAGGCGGGCGTTGTCGATGGCCACTGCCGCCTGATTGGCGAAAACCGTCAACAGGTCGCGTTTGGCTTCGGTGAAGATGCCGGAGCGGATGCGGTTATCTGCATAGATGACGCCGATGGTCTCATTCTTTACTTTCAATGGCACGCACAGGATGGAACGCAGGTTGTAGGCCACGATGGATTCGTGCCCGCCAAAGCGCGGGTCTTCCTGGGCATTGGTGGTGAGCACCGGCTCCCCGCTCTCGGCCACGCGGGCAATGACTGTACGGCTGATGGCGAACTCGTTGGGGTTGATGGACTCCTGCTCCCAGTTGCGGGCGGTGCGGATGGCCATCTCGCCCTGCGGATCACGCAGCATCAGGAAACCGCGCTCGGCTTCGGTGAGGCGGATGATGGTGTCCATCACGAGCTGGAGCACCTCGTCCAACTCCAGGGAGGAGTTGACCGCCTGGGCCGTACTGGCCAGCGCCAGCAATTTGCTGCGTTCATCCTCCACCGCGGTAACCTGTTTGCTGACCTGGAAGAGCGAACTCTCCAGGCCAGAGAGGCCTTCCAGCGTATCCGGCGGGAGACTGGCGCGTACTGTCTGGAGCGAGGTGCGCATCTGGCCGATGAGCTTGCTAATCGCCAGTACCTGTTCATTGAGCGGTGTGGGCATTTCGTTGGTCATAAGAGTCCTTGCATGCCAGTTTCGATACTACCGGTCATCGTCCCGACCGGGAAAAGAGGCGGGCGAACGGTTTCTTTATCGCCTGCCAGCGCCGCCGCACGGCAAGGCGGATGGCCTGCTTGCGGATGTCCAGCGCCGCACGGCTGGCCCGCGCCGCGTCACCGGGCGCGGGGCTGTAGGTGGTGCGCTGGTATTCCTCCAGCAAGGTCCGGATCTCCTGCGAGACCTGCGGCAGGGCCGCGGTCAGCGCGGCAGCAGCCTGGGCAGGAGTTTGCGCCGACGAAGTGCGCTCGCCGATCCAGCGCAGACTGCGATACACGATTGTAAACGATTTCTGCATCGGTGTCAGTTCGGCAAAATAGGCCCAGCGCGCCAGCCAGCCCGGCGGCGTCAGGTCAAGGTAAACGTAAGCGTTGCGCAGAAGTACAGGCACCGGCTTCTGGAGCACCCGGCGATAGTAACTCCCGAATCGATCGAAAAGGCCAAAGGTGTAAGCCGCAAAAAAGCCCAGAATGATGACAACGAATCCAACCAGGGTCAGGATGATGTTCAGGAACGAGTTCGAGCGTCCCCCGGACCCGGAACCTGTGTCGCCACCTTCGAGCGGGAGCGGCGTCTGGACGGCGGAGGCGGATTCCGTCCCGGCGGGAGTGGGCGTGATCTGGTCATCGGGCAGTTCATCCCCCAGCAGGCGGACGATACGCGGCTGGCTGACAGTGGGTTCGAACTCCACCCAGCCAATGCCGGGGAAATAAGCTTCGGGCCAGGCATGCTCGTTGCCGCGGCGGATGGTGTAATAGTTGGGCGACTGGAACTCGCCCTGCGAGAAACCCACCACCAGCCGGGCCGGGATGCCCAGACTGCGCAGGAGGATGACCTCGGCCGTGGCATAGTAGTTGCAGAAGCCGGTCTTCTCTTCGAGCAGGAACCAGGTCAGCAGGTCGGTTTCGGTATCATCGTAGGTGACCGTCAGTGAGTAGGTCATGTTGACGCGCAGGTACTCGGTCACAGCTTCGGCCCGGTCATAGGGTGTTTCGGCATCCACAGCGATTTCCTGGGCCAGGGCGACGATCTCGGGATTGAGATCTTCCGGCAATTGCAGGTAGTGCTCGGTCACCCAGTCGGGATAGTCATCCCCGGCAGCGCGCAATTCCAGCACGGTCGGATTGTAGACATTGGCATGGATGATGTACTGCTCACCGATCTCCACCGGCGGGTCGGCCTGGAAAAGCAACGGATCGACCTTGCCTTGCAAAGCAGGGGAGTAGGTCAGGAGTGCCGGATGGTCGGTCCAGATGGGATGGGCCGGGGTGACCAGAACCGCCAGCCGGTTCTGTGTGGCAGTGAACGTGAACTCGCCTGAATTTCCATGCGAGGCTTCGAGCTGTAACGGACGCTGGTTGGGCGTAAAAGGTGCATCGATGCCATAGTCGCTCGCCCACTGGTTATCTTCGAAGATCTCATAGGTGCGCACACGCCAATAATAGAACTCCGCCCCCTGGATAGCCGGGGCACGCACGCGCAGGAAAACATCATCTCCGGTAGCGCCCTGCTTGCCCAGCGGAAGCGTTTCGCCATAGAAACCGGTGGCAGGCACTTCCTGGGTGATCCCCGCCACGGCATTTTCAAGATCCTCATTGGGTTGCGTCTGACCTGTCAACCGGTCCCAGGCTTCGCGCAAGGTATCGAAGGAACGCGCTGAAGTAGGCGTGAGCCAGGCGATGAACACCAACGCCAGTGCCGCAGCCACGAAAAGAAGGTTGATGTAGGTATGCGCTTCAGCGGGAACCCAAACGTGCTGGGTCTTCCAGAACTGGCGTTTGGTTGCATACTGCATTCGTCCAAGAAGGAGCAGGCAAAGCAGGAAGTAAACCGCCAGCGACCAGGCCTGGTCACTGACCCCCGAATCGGCAAGGTGAATGAGCACAAGCGTCACCCCGGCCGGGA
>CAZRCR010000146.1:0-5590 GCA_964598615.1 uncultured Anaerolinea sp. | reverse complement strand
GCATCCACTGGTCCAAGGATCCGCCGCTGTACAGTTCACGCCTGGCACTGACTGCGTTCCGGTCGAAGATCTCTCGAAGCCCAGCGGCATCACCGTGATAGAAGGCGGGATATTTCTGAACGAGTTCGGCAAGGCTTTCATGCTTGGCTGGATCGGCTGGCACATCTACATGGACCGGGTAGCTACCCGTGTGCAGGACCCACGCATGTCAGAGCCGATCCTGCACATCGTCTACGAGGAAGCCAACAACATCTTCGGCCAGGAACAAAAAGGCGGTGGCGGCGAAGAAGGAGGCGGATCGGACATCTCCGAACAGTTTGGCGCTCAATTCCGTGATGCCCGCAAGTACAACGTGCGATTCTCGGTGGTTGCCCAGTCGCCAGCATTGATCCACCCCAGCATCATCTCTTCCTGTTCAAATCTGGTGCTCAACTACTTGAAGAACCCGAAGGACAAGGACCTGGTCCTGTCTGCCCTGGCTCGTTCCGAGAAGGGTTTCCGGGACGAGGAGTGGCGCCGTTTCGTGGACGATATGTCTGTCGGTATGGCGATCGGGCGTTTCCCATACACCACCCGTCGCCAACTCCAACGCCCGATCCTATTCCGCCCGCTCATGCTCGATGTGCCCGAACCTACAGACGACGAGATCGCCGAACGGCTCGGAAGGATTGCCTTATGAAAGTCTCGAACAAAATTTTCAAAAAAGTCCTCCCTGCGTTTCTGCTCGTGGTCGCCGCGTGCCTCCTGGTTGTGGTGGCTATCCAACTGCTAACGCCCGGCGACGGAAGTGACTGGGCTGGTGTGCACACCATCAACACCACCACTCCCACGCTAACCTTGTACCCGGACCAAGGTTGGTGGACATCGATGCCAACCGCGCCAGCTGTACCGGGAATCCCTTCCCCCAGCATTACGCCCCCTGTCACACCCTGAGGTCGAACCATGCCATCTTCCCCTACCCTCCCTACGCCTATTTCCCGCTTTCCCATCGTGTTCCTGGATCCGGATAGCGAGGCCGCCCAGGCCACCCTGGCCCAAGCCCTCCGGGCCCTGCCGCAGGATGCGCTCCTCCTCGGTCTGATCCTAAAAGTAGTCCAAGTCGCCGATGGCGAGGAACGGATCGTCAACTGGGAGTTCGCAGCTCCCGATGTTGTGAAATCGCTCGCCCTGGTTCTGCCCAGCGAGACAACCCTATCTTCCAAGGAGTAACAAACCATGTTCAAGAAAGTCCTTCCCTACATTCTGGCCGCCGTTGTATTCTTTGCTGCCCTGATCATGCTGCGCCCTGCCCCATCCAAGACAGTCGTGGTGGCCGCCCAGGACCTGCACGCCGGCCACGTCCTGGTCGAAAGCGATCTCTCCCTCCAGGCCATGCCTGCCAATGCCGTTGCATCCGATGCCATCACCGACATCCAGCAAGCCGTCGGACAGTCCATCAAGATCGACCGAGGCCAGGGAGACATCATCCGCACTTCCAATCTCGGCGAACTGATCACCCTGCAGGGCAACGAACGTGCCGTAGCAGTCAAAATCACCGACGCCACCGGCCTCGCTGGCCTGCTGCTTCCCGGCCAGGCGGTCGGCATCGTGGCTTCCATTCCGATCCAATCCATCGAGGCGCAGGGCACGTATTCCAAGGCCACCATCGAGGGGCTGAGGGTCATGTACGTGGATCCACGCTTCGCTGCCGCCGACACATCTTCATCCGCCCAGACAGTCAGCACACCCAGCAGTTCCCTTACAGGGGTAAGCGGGTTGAGCACAACCACGGACCGTGCCCAGACAGGCTTCGTGGTCCTGGCGGTCCCTATTTCTCTCCAAACCGTCCTGTATGACTTTAGCGCGGACAATGCAACTTCCGATACCCGTTACGTGAACGTGCTCGAATTGCTTGCCGCCCTCGATTCCACGGATGGCGCCACCGTCACCCTGTACCTGATGCCCGGTGAGAACGCAACGCAGTTCTCCTCGCCTGGCCTTTGGCTCCCCAACCTGGTCGTCACACCGGCTCTCACCCCGACGGCCACACCCACCTTGCACCCGTAACAGGAGTTTGCCATGAGTTCACAAACCAACTGGGGACCGCAGCCAACCGCAACCGCTGCCGGCAGCGAAGCCCCCGTCAGCATTCTCCTAACCGGCGAGGTTGGGCAGCGTCTCGTCGCATGGCAACAAGCCGTCACTATGGATGCCCGCTTCAGACTGGCCGCCCTAGCCAGTGATCCCGGCGACCTGCAAGCCAAGCTGGCATACAGCCCGGAGGTCATCGTCCTGGATGCCCTGATCTTCAAAGGACCGCAGCTCCTGGGTCAGGCCCTAACCTCCATCACCGGGGCAGTGTACGTCATCCTGCCATCTTCGGTCAGTACAGCATCAGACCCGGAGATCAAGGAACTCCCCGAAAAGTTGAAGACCATCCCATCCGTGAAAGGCATCTTTATCGGCGATGCCCCGATCGCTGACCTTCTCCAGCGGGCCTACGGTGACGCCCTGGCGCTCCGCCGCACGATCGCCGCCCCGATGTCCTGGGCCGCCCGAGGACAAGGGATGGCAAGCGTCTCCGGCCTGCGTGTGATCACGGTCTGGAACCGCGTTGGGGGCGTGGGCCGCACCACCATCGCGGCCGCCTTGGGACTATCCGTAGCCCGACGGGGAATGCGGTCCCTGCTGGTCGGTCTGGACGCGCCGGACGTTATGCCGCTGCACCTTGGCCTGAAGTCCGAGCCAAACATCCTGGGCTGGTTCACCAACCCTACAGACCTGGGCATCAAGAACGCCATCCAGAAGGTCGGGGATCTGGATGTGCTTGCTGGCTTCCCCGACATCCTTTCTGAGGACGCTGGCCAAAAGGCCGGAGACAAGAACTCGATCAGCTCGCTCGTGACAACTGCCGCCTATGGCGGATACGCCGCCATCCTTCTGGATTCTCCCGCATCGAGCAGCATCGCATCCAATGCAGTCATGTCGGCAAATACCTGGGTGCTTGTGGCCCGCCCAACCCTGGCGGACGCCTGGGCATCCGTGGACGCCCTACGCACCGTTACCCAAAGGGCAGCCGGCCAACACCGCATCGCTGCCGGCAACATCTTTGTCGTTCTGAACATGCGCGGCCAGGGGATGATGAACCCGAACGACTGGCACCAGGCTGCCGATGCCGCCTGTCGCAAGCTCGGCCTGCAAACCGGCTTTCCGCCTGTTGCCGCTGTGATCCCATTCGTTTCTGGCCTGGCCCTGGCTCAGGATACCGGCCGGCCGGTCCTGGATTCGAGCGACGAATTCGCCCGCCCGATCCATGGCCTGGCCGACATGCTTTTCGGAGGCGCTGCTGCCGTGGAAACAAAGCCAAAGGATGGCAAGAAGTTCAAACTGGGCGGTTTCTCCGTGAAGGTGAAGGATTAGTATGGCAAAGACTGGATGGGGCTCTGTTGTCCCCCAAATCGATCCTGAACAACGTTCCAGGTTGATCGACGCGGTTGCTGAAACGTTCAAGGGCCGCCCGCTGGAGGAGTTGCGCCAGGATACCGAGAAGCTCCTGCCACAGTCGGTTCAGGGAGTGCTGGCTGCTGCCGCGCGTATGAGCATCCAGATCCCAGAAGGCGAGGTCGAGAAGATTGCCAGGGAAGTGGTGGCCCGTGTCGGCGGGCTCGGCTTCCTTGCCCCGTTTCTCCGCCTAGACAGCGGCTTGACGGAGATCGCCGTCAACCCGGATGGATCCATCTGGGTCATTCCCAAGGGCGAACAGGATTTCGTGCCGGTGGATATCCACCCATCCCAAAACGATGTGTGGCGGGCAGTCGAAGCCCTGCTGGCGCCGCTCGGACGAGCCTGCAACGAGGCATCGCCGTCCGTGGACGCCAAACTCCCCAGGCAGGAAGGATTACCCGGTGGCGCCCGCGTCAAGATCTGCCACCCCGTGATCGCACCAGGCAAGGGCTACCCGGCCATCAATATCCGCTTATTTGAACCAAAGCCCGTTCTGCCTTCCCAGCTTGTCACCTGGGGCGTCGCCCCCAAGACTGTCATTGATGCACTTGTGGAAGCTGTGAGCAAGGGCTTGCGCGTCCTGGTTATCGGAGGCACGGCCAGCGGCAAAACCACACTGCTCTCAGCGATCTGCAACGGCATTCCAAAAACCGCCCGCATTCTAAAGATCGAAGATCCGGAAGAGATCTGGTTGGAACACCCCCATGTGGTCACGCTCGAAGCCCGCCCCGCGCAGCTCGGCACAGCCGTTACTTCGTACATGCTTTCCAGCGGCGTGGATGATGCCATGCGTATGTCCCCCCGCTGGTTGATCGTAGGCGAAATGCGTCGCGGGGACGCCGTGGCCGCCCTCTTCCGCGCTCAGATGTCCGATCACCCTGGTCTGAGCACATTTCATGCCGAGGGTCCTGAAGCAGCCGTGAACCGGCTCAACCTGCTCCTCTTCAACGATGTACGCATTCCAGCTGAGGGCGCCAAAGGGATGTTCGTCCAAGCTGTGGACTTGCTTGTGCAGGTTGGCTTTCGCCTGGACCAGGAGGGGAAACGACGGCGCCATATCGTGGGCGTCTGGGCTGTTCAAAAAGCCCTCAAGGCTGGCAACGTCGTCTTCAATCCGCTCTACCGCCTGGCCGGCAAAGAAGTGGACGAGAGATCCGCATCGATGAGCTATATCGAGAACCTGTTCAACAAAATCTCTGCCAGGGAGGCCGAAGAAGGCAAACGCCTGGCAGAAGGAGATGCAAAATGACGCTCAGCCTATTTCACATCCCTCCCGTTATCTACAATTTCCTGCCGGCGATCGGCGCCGCCGCCCTGGCTTTTGCCGGCTACCTGGTCGCAGGGCGATTGATCGCATCCCTGGGGAAAGGCACGACCGCCAGTCGACTCGAATCCTTTGCCGATAGTTCCGCCTCGCCGGCAGCCAAATCAGTCCCGGTCGGCAGCCATGCCTACAAGGTCCGTCTGGCGTTTTCCCGCTTCCGGGACGTAAGCGGGCGGGAGGATTTCTACCTATGGATCGCCCGGCTTGCCCTGGGCGGCGGCCTGACCGTCGTGATGATCTTCTTCGGCCTGCCGATCATCACCAGTCTGATCGGCATGGTGGCCGGGTATGTACTCGTGGATGGCCTGGTGACGCGCGCCTGGAACCGGATGCGCACAGACATCGAGGCCGAGATCCCGGCCCTGCTCTCCGGGATGAAATCGGCGATCGCCACCGCCCCGAACGTCCCCCAGGCACTGGCCGACACGGCCAGGACGCTCAAGGCCGGTGGCCCGCTGCGCTCCTGGGCGGAGAAGACAGCATCGAAGATGCACGCGGAAGGGCAACCCTGCATCGCTGGACTGCGGGATGAGGCTGCTTCGATCTCGTCCGCCCTGGCCGTTTGCGTCGAGCTGATCGGCAGGATGTGGACCACCGGTGGCCAGGGCTATGCCCAGGCCTTCGAGAATGCTGCCGCAAATCTACGGGATGTGCTTTCCGCCCGCGTCCTGGCACGCGCCCGGGGCGCCGGAGCGCAAAGCACCACCAATATCCTTATGGGCATGGCCTTTGGAGCCATCGTCTTACTGAACCACAGCCCATCCCTGGCTGCTGTTGTGCGCA
>CAZRCR010000145.1:1562-5604 GCA_964598615.1 uncultured Anaerolinea sp. | reverse complement strand
GGATTACAGCACGGCTGCCAATCTTTCCGCCACGGGCGAGCAGACCGTGATGCCCGTCCTCCCGTATTATGGGATGCATCCCTTCATGGGCTTCTTCGGCCTGCTGTTCGTCTTCTTCCTGATCGCCCTGGCCTTCGGCTCGCTCCGTCGTCTGGTCTGGGGTCCGCGCTGGGGCTGGCGGCACATGGGTCACGGTCCGATGGGATCTGGTCCGATGGGACGCGGCCCGATGGGGCACTACGGCCCCTGCGGCGAGGATGTCCCGCCGATGGTTGCCGAGTGGCACAAGCGCATGCACGCCGAGGCTGAAAAGCCTGCCGAGCAGAAATAACAACCGGCAAGGGTGGGCAGGAAACCTGCCCACCCGTTTTTGTAAGGAACGAACCATGAATCGCATCTTTGGAAAATTTCGGGAAACCCGGTACATCCGCCTGAATCCCCGTCAGTGTGAAGGTTGCTGGGATTGTGTGGCAGCCTGCTCCCGCCAGGTGCTCGGTACGATGAAGGGCGGACCGCACCATCACATTCATGTGATCAACGCCGAAGCCTGCAATGGCTGCAAGAAATGTGTCCGTGCCTGTGCGTATGGCGCCATCGAATACACGTACATTCCACCAACCGCTGGAGACAGGACTGAAAGACCAGTTCTCCGGCAACCACCCGGCGTATAATAAGCGCAATGAAAACCATCCTCGTTGTGGATGACGAACCCAAGATCGTGAAACTGGTGCGTGACTATCTCGAACGCGCCGGTTTTGCTGTTCATACCGCTGCGGATGGGAAGACCGCCCTCTCGCTGGCGCGGACGGAGAAACCCGACCTGATCGTCCTGGACCTCGGCCTGCCCAGGCTGGACGGTCTCGACGTGACCCGCGAACTGCGCAAGGTCACCGGCGTGCCGGTCATCATGCTCACCGGGCGCTCGGAAGAGTCCGACAAACTGATCGGTCTGGAACTCGGTGCGGACGATTACATCACCAAACCTTTCAGCCCCAAGGAATTGGTAGCGCGTGTCCGGGTGGTGCTGCGCCGTGTGGAGAACGCCTCCGCCGCCCCCGAGGTCCTGCATGCCGCCGGCCTGACCCTCGACCTGCCGCGCATGCGGGTCAGCGCCGAGGGACGCGAAATCGAAGAACTGACCCCCACCGAGTTCAACCTGCTGGCTGCCATGGCGCGTTACCCCGGGCGGGTCTTCACGCGTGCCCAACTGCTGGACGCCGTCCACGGTGTGGCTTTTGAGTCCTACGAGCGCGCCATCGACGCCCACATCAAGAATATCCGCCACAAGATCGAGCCGAACCCCTCCGAGCCGCGCTATCTCCTGACCGTCTACGGCGTGGGCTACAAGTTCAACGACCAATGAACGAAGATCCCAACTCCCACCCGCAACCCGAACGCCCCTCCTGGTACCCCAGGAACTGGGCCTGGCCGCCGCGCAACCCTGCCGACGGTCCCCGCCCGTCGTGGTGGCCGGAGGACCGTCCCTGGCCCCCGCCGCCCGGCCGCTCGCAGCGCTTGCGTCCCGCCTGGTGGCCCGACGATCAGCGCTGGCCGCCGCATGGCCATATCTACCACCGCCGCCCGAAGTGGTGGCCGGAGAACGAACCCTGGCCCCCGCCGCGGCGCATGCGGCCGGGCTTCTTCCGCCGCATTGGCTGCATCTTCGGTCTGTTCAACCTGCTCGGGCTGGGCGTGGTGACCGCGGTCATCCTGCTGATCGCCCGCGGCCTGGGATTGATCGACTTCACGCATACCTTGCCCGGCTGGCTTCCGCTGGCGCTGCTCGGCCTGTCGGTCACCATCATACTGGTGGTCGTTCTGAGTTTCGTCAGCCTGCGCAGACTAGCCACCCCACTGGACGAACTGGTGCAGGCGGCTGACCGCATCGGCCAGGGAGATACCTCCGTCCGGGTGCACGAGCGCGGGCCGCGCGAAGTGCGCAGCCTGGCGCGCGCCTTCAACCAGATGGCTTCGCGCCTGCACCGGTTGGACGAGCAGCGCCGGGGTATGCTGGCGGATGTGACCCACGAACTGCGCACCCCGCTGACGGTCATCCAGGGCAACCTGGAAGGCATGCTGGACGGCATCTATCCCACCGACGAGGCCAACCTGCGGGCCGTGCTCGACGAAACCAACCTCCTCTCCCGGCTGGTGGAGGACCTGCGCACGCTGGCGCTGGCCGAGAGCGGCGCGCTGCAATTGAAAAAGGAAGCGACCGACCTGGCCTTGCTGGTACGAGAGACGGCGGCGACGTTCCAACCGCAGGCCGCCGCAGCGAGCGTGTCCCTGACCGTCGAAGCGGGCGCGGACCTCCCCTGGCTGGAACTCGACCCCGGCCGTCTCCGCCAGGTGCTGACCAACCTGCTGGCGAATGCCCTGCGCTATACCCCCGCGGGTGGAACCGTGACCGTACGTTATCATCAGGCTGACGGTCAGGCCGTGATCGAAGTGACCGATACCGGCCCCGGCATTCCCGCCGATGAACTGCCGCACATCTTCGAGCGCTTCTATAGGTCCGCTGATTCGGGTGGGATGGGGCTGGGTCTGGCCATTGCCAAGAAACTGACCGAAGCCCACGGCGGCACGCTCACCGCCGAGTCCGCTCCCGGCGCGGGGACGATCATGCGGGTGACTCTTCCGATTGACAATCTTTAGCGAGTGATGGTCGAGTAGCCCCGAATGCTTTTTGAGGGGCGTATCGAGACCATGTTTTGAGATTTACCTGTCATGGTTGGTCTCGATATGGCGGAAAAGCACCGCCTACTCGACCAACAAACTGCTCATGGGATAAAAAGCTTTACGATAAGTTGAAACAGGAGACCATCATGAACCCCTTCGGCGTGTATTCGGAAGTCGGCAAACTGCGCAAAGTGATCGTCCATCGCCCCGAGTTGAGCCTGCAGCGTCTCACCCCGTCCAACCACGACGAACTGCTCTTCGACGACGTGCTGTGGGTGGAGCGCGCCCAGTGGGAGCACGACCAGTTCACCGGGGTCATGCGCGAGTGTGGCACCGAAGTCTTCTACGTGCAGGACCTGCTGACCGAGACCCTGCAGGCCAGTCCCGAAGCTCGCAAGATGATCGTCGAACAGGTCGCCACCGAGTACACCGTCGGCTGGGCGCTGGTGGACGAAGTGCGCCGCTTCCTGCTGGACCTCGAACCGGCGGCTCTGGCCCGGCACCTGATCGGCGGGCTGACGGCTGCTGAGGCGGGTCTCGACTGGGATGCCTTCGCCCGCATCTCCCTGCACGCCGCCGCGCTAGACGACAAGAATTCCTTTCTCCTGCCGCCCCTGCCCAACACGCTTTTCACGCGTGACTCCTCCTGCTGGATCTTCAACGGCGTCTCTGCCAACCCGATGTACTGGAAGGCACGCCAGCGCGAGTCCCTGAACATGTACGCCATCTATAAATACCATCCCATGTTCAAGGATGCGGCCTTCCCCTTCTGGTATCCCAACGCCACCGACGGCGAGTTCAACCTGCAGAACCTGGGGCGTTCCTCGCTCGAAGGCGGGGACGTGCTTCCCATCGGCAACGGCACCGTGCTGATCGGCATGTCCGAACGTACGCAGGGCAGCATGATCGAGCAGGTCGCCGACTCCCTGTTCACCGCCGGGAGCGCCGAGCGCGTCATCGCCTGTGTGATGACCAAAGACCGCGCCCACATGCACCTCGACACGGTCTTCACCTTCCTCGACCGGGACAAGGTGACTCTCTTCCCCAAGGTCATCGGGCAGATCACGGCCATCAGCCTGCGCCCCGGCAAGAAACCCGGCGACTTCCACGTGACGCGGGAAAAGGATTTCCTGTCCGCAGTGGCAGACGCTTTAGGCGTGAAGAAACTGACCGTGGTGGAGACCGGTGGCGACCAGTACCAGGCCGAGCGCGAGCAGTGGGACGACGCCAACAACACCGTCGCCCTGGAGCCGGGCGTGGTCATCATCTATGAGCGCAACACCTACACCATCGCCAAAATGCGCGCCGCCGGGGTGGAAGTGATTCCCATCCCCGGTTTCGAACTGGGCCGCGGCCGCGGCGG
>CAZRCR010000145.1:0-1462 GCA_964598615.1 uncultured Anaerolinea sp. | reverse complement strand
GGACTATGCCTGGTGGTCGCGCGAGTTGGGCCGCGACCTTGCCCCCGGCACCTTTGGCGAGAACCTGACCATCAGCGATCTGGAGTGTGCCCGTTTCTCCATCGGTGACCGGCTGACAGTCGGCGCGGCGACCCTGGAAGTGACCGCCGCCCGCATTCCCTGCAACACGTTCGCCCGGCGCATGGATGACCCGCACTTCATCCAACGTTTCCGCGAGGCGGAGCGTCCCGGCCTCTATTGCCGCGTGCTGGAAGAAGGAAGTGTGCAAGTGGGGGATGATGTGAGCGTGGAGCCGTATGCAGGGGAAACGGTTACGCTGGTTGAGTTTTACCGGGCGTTCTACGAAAAGGACCTGGATGAGATTTCCCTGCGGTGTTTGCTGGAAGCCCCCATCGCCGAGCGGGCGCGTACGATTTGGGAAGCGAGATTGGCAGAGATTACGTAGGGGCGGACCTGCGTGTCCGCCCTTATTAGCTGATCCTCTGCGCAGAGGATTGCAATCGTGTGGGCAGAAGATTCGAATCGAGTCGGCGGAGGATTTAATCGTCCGGGCAGAGGATTGGGAATATATACCCAGAAAGATTCATGGCTGAAGAGAGCGAATAGAATCGCATAAGGGCGGACCGCGGTCCGCCCTTACACGTTTGTTACCAATGCCAGCCGGTGCCATCCTTGCTGTCTTCGATGGTCACGCCGAGTTCCTTGAGACGGTCACGGATCAGGTCCGACATGCCCCAGTTCTTCTGCTTGCGCATCTCGGTGCGGACCTCGACCAGCAGGTCGATGAACTTGTCCGCCCCGCCGGAGCCGGATTTCTTCTCCTGCAGGCGCAGGCCGAGCACGCCCGCCAGGGCGCGCAGGGTGGTCTGGGCGGGAGCGAGCTGTTCATTCGTCGCGCCGCCGTCGCGGGCGGTGTTGACCTGGCGCACCAGTTCGAAGAGCGCCGCCAGCGCACCCGAGGAGTTGAAGTCGTCGTCCATGGCATCAGTGAAGGTTTTCTGGGCTGCGTCAGACTGGGCGGCGAGCGCCGCGGCGGCATCGGGGGCGAGTCCGCTTGCAGACGGGGAGGCAGGCTTCAGTCCGGATTTGAGCCGTTCCAGTCCTTTTTCGGCGGAGTCGAGCGTCTCTTCGTTGAAGATGAGCGGGGCACGGTAGGAGCCGTTCAGCACCAGCATGCGCATCACGTCCGCTTCGCGTTTGGACAGGAATTCCTTGATGCTGACGATGTTGCCCAGGCTTTTGGACATCTTCTCGCCGCCGAGCTGTAACATGCCGTTGTGCATCCAGTAGCGCGAGAAGGGCTTGCCGGTAAAGGACTCGCTCTGGGCGATCTCGTTCTCGTGGTGGGGGAAGACCAGGTCGTTGCCGCCGCCGTGGATGTCGATCTGCTCGCCGAGTTCGGCCAGATTCATGGCCGAGCACTCGATGTGCCAGCCGGGGCGGCCTTTGCCCCACGGGCTGT